>NZ_QPFS01000002.1:0-118584 GCF_010906995.1 Rhodopseudomonas sp. WA056
ACCCCAACCCTCCCCCGCAAGCGGGAGAGGGAGCGCGCCGTGCTCGGGGCAAGTCAGCGGCCTTCAATATCAACGCCATCACGCCACCTGCCCGTACGCCTTCATCACCTGCTCGCGCAGCACGGCCCAGATCTCACGATGCAGTGCGTGGAAGTCGTGGGTCAGGCGGATTTCGAAGATGTCGCGCGGGCGCGGCAGTTCGATCCGCCAGTCGCCGACGATGCGCGACGACGGCCCCGCCGACATGATCACCACCCGGTCGGCGAGCGCGATCGCCTCTTCGAGATCGTGGGTGACGAACAGCACCGCCTTCTTGTGCGCGCTCCACAGCTCGAGCAGCAGATTGCCCATGATCTGCCGGGTCTGCGCATCGAGCGGGCCGAACGGCTCGTCCATCAGCAGGATCTTGGGATCGCGGATCAGCACCTGCGCGAGCCCGACCCGCTTGCGCTGGCCACCGGACAGCATGTGCGGATAGCGCTGCGCAAACGCACCGAGCCCGACCGTCTCCAGCCAGCCCTGGGCGCGGGCCAGCGCCTCGCTGCGCGGCGTGCCGGCGATCTCCAGTCCGATCGCGACGTTGTCGATCGCGGTCTTCCACGGAAACAGTGCATCGGCCTGAAACAGATAGCCGGCCTGCGGATTGAGGCCGTCGAGCGGCGCCCCGAAGATTCGCACCGCGCCGGCGGCGGGGCGCAGCAGCCCGGCCGCCACGTTGAGCAACGTCGACTTGCCGCAGCCGGTGGGCCCGACGATGGCAACGAATTCGCCGTCCGCGACCGTCAGCGTCGCATGCTCCACCGCCGTATAGGTCCGCGCATCGGCGAGCCGGAACGCCACCGTGGCATCCTGCAGCGCCACCGCCGCACTATCCGTCTGAATCACGCCCTCTCCCCGCTTGCCTGCTTGCTGCGACCATTCAACGCCGCGCGCCGACATGCAAGTCTGGCTTGCGCCCTGCCGTCTCCGGCAGCCATGCTGCGACCATGACGAGCGCAGCTTCGCCGATGATCGCCTTCGACAATGTCGCCAAGAGTTTCGGTGGCGGCCGGATCAAGGCGATCGACGATGTCTCGCTTTCCGTGCAGCGCGGCGAACTGCTCGCCATCGTCGGCGGCTCGGGCTCCGGCAAGACCACACTGCTGCGGCTGACGAATCGGCTGATCGACGCCGATGCCGGCGCGATTGCGATCGACGGCCGCGATATCCGCTCCGCCGATCCGATCGTGCTCCGGCGCGGCATCGGCATGGTGTTCCAGAATGGCGGGCTGTTCCCGCATCTCACCGTCGCCGGCAATATCGGCATCACGCCGAAGCTGCTGAACTGGCCGAAGGCGGAGATCGCCGCGCGCGTCGACGAATTGCTCGATCTGGTGCGGCTCGATCCGGCGCAGCATCGGGACCGGTTGCCGCACGAACTTTCCGGCGGCCAGCGCCAACGCGTCGGGGTCGCCCGCGCACTCGCAGCCAGGCCGCAGATCGTGCTGATGGACGAGCCGTTCGGCGCGCTCGATCCGCTGACCCGCGACGCCCTCGGCGAGGACTTTCGCGCGCTGCACGACCGGCTGCAGCTCACCACCGTGCTGATCACCCACGACATCACCGAAGCGCTGCTGCTGGCCGACCGGATCGCCGTGATGCATCGCGGACGACTGCTGGCGCTCGGCCCCGGAGCCGAGCTTGCGGTCAACGATCATCCCTACGTTGCGGAACTGCTCCGCACACCGCGCCGGCAGGCACTGCGGCTCGGGGCGTTGCTGCCGCGGGACGGCGCGACATGAGCCTGTTCGCCGATCCGCGCTGGCGCGACGCGCTGAGCAATCTTCCCGACTATCTCGGCGCCCATGTCCGCGTCAGCCTGGCGGCGCTCGCGCTCGGACTGATCGTCAGCCTGCCGCTGGCGATCTTCGCCCGCCATCGCCCTTTGCTCCGTGGCGCCCTGCTCGGCTTCGCCGGCATCGTGCAGACCATCCCCGGCCTCGCCCTGCTGGCGCTGTTCTATCCGCTGCTGCTGGCACTGGCGGCGCTGTCGGCGAGCACGTTCGGCGTCAGTTTCTCCGCCTTCGGTTTCCTGCCCGCGGTGCTGGCGCTAGCGCTGTATTCGATGCTGCCGGTGCTGCGCAACACCATCACCGGGCTCGACGGCATCGATCCGGCGCTGATCGAAGCGGCGCAAGGCGTCGGCATGACCGAGCGTCAGGTGCTGACCATGGTCGAGCTGCCGCTGGCTCTCCCCGTAATCATGGCCGGCATCCGTACTGCCGCGGTGTGGGTGATCGGCACCGCGACGCTGTCGACGCCGATCGGCCAGACCAGTCTCGGCAACTACATCTTCGCCGGCCTGCAGACCCAGAACTGGATTCTGGTGCTGTTCGGGTGCGCTGCCGCCGCCGTGCTGGCGCTCGCCGTCGATCAACTGCTGGCGCTGGTGGAGATCGGCCTGCGCCGCGGCAGCCGCTGGCGGATCGGTTTCGGCACCGCAGGTGTCGTCGCAATCGTGATCGCGACGCTGCTGCCGGGCGTAGCGGCGCGCACCTCTTATGTGATCGGCGCGAAGACTTTTACCGAACAATACGTCCTCGCCGCATTGCTGCAGCAGCGCCTCGAGGCCGGTGGCCTGACCGCGACGACGCGCGCCGGCCTCGGCTCCAGCGTGATCTACGACGCGCTCAGAAGCGGCGACATCGACGCCTATGTCGATTACTCCGGCACGCTGTGGGCCAATCAGTTCAAGCATCCCGGCATCGCCGCACGCGACCAGGTGCTCGCCGAACTCAAGCACGATCTCGCCAAGGACGGCGTCACGCTGCTCGGCGAGCTCGGCTTCGCCAATGCCTACGCACTGGTGATGCCGCGTGCCAAGGCCGAAGCGCTGAACATCCGCTCGATCGCCGACCTCGCCGCCCGCGCGCCACAGATGACCATCGCCGGCGACTACGAGTTCTTCTCCCGGCCGGAATGGGCCAACCTGCGCAGCGCCTACAGGCTCACGTTCAAGACCGAGCGGCAGATGCAGCCGGATTTCATGTATGCCGCGGTCGCCTCCGGCGAAGTCGACGTCATCGCCGGCTACACATCGGACGGGCTGATCGCCAAATACGACCTGGTGGTGCTCGACGATCCGCAGCAGGCGATCCCGCCCTACGACGCGGTGCTGCTGATCGCGCCGCAGCGCGCCGGCGACGCCAAACTGCGCGCGACGCTGACGCCCCTGCTCGGCCACATCGAAATCGACGCGATGCGCGCCGCTAACCTGCAGGCGGGATCAGGCGGCACGCCGGACGTGGCGGCACGCGCGTTATGGGAGCGCGTGAGGCGGAACTGATCGGCCGGGCGAGATGACGAGCTAGATCTTCGGCTTCAACCCAAGCCTTTTCGCCACGACCTTGTCGACCCACCGCGGCGGCAGCTTGGTCGAGAGCCAGAACTGCAGCGGTCCTGGGGTGACAACATCGTGCGCCTTCGGTGACGGCGCCGTCAGCGCGTCATGGACGTGCTGCGCGATCGTCTCCGGTGGCAGGCCGCTTTCGTCCATCTCCGGCAGCAGCGCGCGCAGCTTCTGCAGCGCCGGATAGAATGGCGAGTTCGCAAACCGCGACACGTCCTCCCGCTCGGCCTTGCCCCAGATCGGCGTCTTCACCGCGCCCGGCATGACCACCACGACATCGATGCCGAACAGCATCAGCTCGCGCCGCAGCCCGTCCGACAGCCCGTTCAGCGCGTACTTGGAGGCGGAGTACGCCGCCATCAGCGGATTGCCGAACTTGCCGGCGATCGACGACATCATCACGATCCGACCCGGCGCCCCGCGCAGCGACCGGTCGGTGCCGAGCAGCGGCGCAAACGCCTGGGTCGCGACGATCGGCCCGATCACATTGACCTCGAACTGGCGGCGGAATTCATCGGCGGGCAGATCCAGCACCGCCCCCGCCACCGCGATACCGGCGTTGTTGACCAGACCGGCGAGCGTTTCGCCGTCGAGCGCCGTCCGGACCTGGTCGGCCGCGGCTCGGATCGCGACCTCGTCGGTCACGTCCAGCACCAGCGGCGTGAAACCAGGCCCGAATTCGACGATCAGCCGCTCGGCATCGCTGTGCTTGCGCACGCTGCCGAACACGCGAAATCCCTTGTCCAGCAACATTTTCGCAATGGCATGGCCAATCCCGGTGGACACGCCGGTGACGACGACAGACTTCATGGCTCGCTCCGTTCGAAGGTGAGCATCCTATCACAGCAAAACGGGACCGCGTCACCGCGATCCCGTTGCTGAAAGTCGACCGGGCCTGCCGCGCGGCCGAACCGCGCGGCGCGCCGAAACGTTGTTACCGCCCCGCTTCGGCCACTTCGCCCTTGATGACGTCGCCGAAGCGCTGCCAGCGTTCGCCCTTGAAGGTCATCATCTGGAACTGATCGATCGGCGCGAAGTCGGTCGGCGAGGTGTTGACGGTGACGCCCGGCAAGAGACCGTCGAGCTGGACGCCCTTCATGCTGGCCGCCTGCTTCATCAGGTTGTCGCGGGACAGATCGTCGCCGCACATCCGAAGCGCCTGCTCCATGGTCTGGGCGATACTGTAACCGGACAGCACCGTGCTCTCCATCGCCTTGCCTTCGGGGATGTATTTCTCGACGAAGGCATGGAATTTCTTCATGCCGGGATCCTCGTTCCACTGCGGATCGGTCGGATCCTTGGCGAAGGTCGCGGACACCAGATCCTGCGCGTTATCGAGGCCGGCCGGCTTCAGCACGGTGCCGAGCGACGACGAAGCATTGGGCACGATGTGCAGCGGCTTCCAGCCGAGTTCGGCGACTTTCTTGATCGACTGCGCGGCGAACTTGCCGGTGGCGAACGAGAACAGGGTGTCGGCGCCGGACGCCTTGAGCTTGACGATCTGCGAGTCGATGGTCGGCTCGGCGACTTCGTAGCTGGCCTCGGCGACGAGCATCGACGCCGCCTTGTCACCCAGCCCTTCCTTCAGGCCGCGGATGTAGTCCTTGCCGAAATCGTCGTTCTGGTAGAGCACGCCGATCTTGGCGGTCGGCTTCTCTTTCAGAAGATACTTGGCGTAGGCGTTGGCTTCGGCATGGTAGCTCGGCAGCCAGCCCATGGTCCACGGAAACTGCTTCGGATCGTTCCAGCGCGTGGCGCCGGTGGCGAGGAACAGTTGCGGCACCTTGCGGGCGTTGAGGTACTTCTGGATCGCGACGTTCGAGGCGGTGCCGACATTGCCGACGATCGCCATCACCTCGTCGCTCTCCACCAGCTTGCGGGTCTGCTCGACCGTCTTCGGCGGCGAGTACGCGTCGTCATAGGAGATCAGGTTGATCTTGCGGCCGTTGATGCCGCCTTCCTCGTTGATCTTCTTGAAGTACGCCGCGTAGGTCTTGCCGAGGATGCCGTAGGCCGAGGCCGGACCGCTGTACGGCACGGTGTTGCCGAGCTTGATCTCGGTGTCGGTGACGCCGGCGCCGTTCTTCTTCTGAGCGAATGCGGGGGGCGCGGCCAGCATGGCGATCACGGCCGCGAATGCAGCCACGGAAGTCGTCGTCTTACGCATTTTTGATCCTTCTTCTTGCGTTTCCTCGATGCGGCTGGTGCCGCGCGAAGCTCTCCCGTTGGCCGGGGCTGTTGTGGCGCGTCGGCGACGCGCGTTGTTCAGGTCATATTCGTTTGGGTGGCGGCCGCACCGCCCTGCTCCGCGAGCGCGCGCACGTCGGCGGCGGCGGTTTCGACGTGGCGGCGCACCTGAGCAGCGGCAGCGGCTTCGTCGCGCGCTTCGATCGCAGCGACGAAAGCGCGATGATCGTCGAGCGAGCGGCGGCGGATCGCCTCGGACTCGAAGTACCGCTCCCGCCAGCGCCGGCTCATCAGCATCAGCGGCGTCAGCGTCCGCACCAGAATGCGGTTCTGGCTGGCGGCGACCAGCGCGAGATGGAAGCCAACGTCGGCCTCGGCCAGATCGCCGCCGGCTTCGATCATCGCCGCGTAGGTTTGCAGTGTTTGGTGGAGCTTGGCCAAATCACCATCGGTGCGGCGCTGACAGGCGAGCCGCAGCGCCTGCTCCTCGCAGATGATCCGGGCTTCGGTGACATCACGGGTCACTTGCGGATCGAAGGTGAGCCCGAGGTCGGCCTGTAGCACCAGCGCATCGAGCCCGCCGTCCTCGACAGCATTGCGCAGATAGATGCCGGATTTCGGCCGGCGCTCGGTGATGCGCATCGCGTCCAGCACCGCCAGCGCCTCGCGCACCGAGCTGCGCGCCACCCCGAACCGCTCCGACAGTTCCCGTTCAGACGGCAGCCGATCGCCCTTCGCCAGCCGATGATGCTGCACGAACTCCAGCGTCTTGCGGACCGTATGGGAGGTCTCGGAATTGAGCGGGGTCGTCATAACTGACCCTACCAATCTGGTCAGACCAGATCAAGCTGGCGGGCTGCGGCGGATTGCACCGGCATCAAACGAAAACGGGACCGCGTCGCCGCGATCCCGTTCTGCTCAATAGGGCCGAATTCTTGCGCCGAGCACAGCGATCTCCCTCGCCCCGCTGTTGCGGGGAGAGGGTTGGGGTGAGGGGCGACGCGGGCACGGAGTCTCGGCCGCGATGAGACGCCCCCTCACCCGGATTGCTGCGCAATCCGACCTCTCCCCGCACGCGGGGAGAGGTAACTACCCGGCTTAGTTCTTCGACTTGTCGACCAGCGCGCCCTTCTTGATCATCGAGATCGCGCTTGCGCGATCTCGCCAGAAAGAACCTGGATCAAGAAGATCAATTCTTCGACTTGTCCACCAAGGCGCCCTTCTTGATCCAGGGCATCATGTCGCGGAGCTTGGCGCCGACTTCCTCGATCGGGTGCGCGGCGAGCTTGGCGCGGGTGGCCTTGAACGAGGTCTGGTTGACCTTGTTCTCGAGCATCCAGTTGCGGGTGAAGATGCCGTTCTGGATGTCTTCCAGCACCCGCTTCATCTCCGCCTTGGTCTCGGCGGTGATGATGCGCGGACCGGTGACGTACTCGCCGTATTCCGCGGTGTTGGAGATCGAGTAGTTCATGTTGGCGATGCCGCCTTCATAGATCAGGTCGACGATCAGCTTCACTTCGTGCAGGCACTCGAAATAGGCCATTTCCGGCGCGTAGCCGGCTTCCACCAGGGTCTCGAAGCCGGCCTTGATCAGCTCGACCAGACCGCCGCACAGCACCACCTGCTCGCCGAACAGGTCGGTCTCGCATTCCTCGCGGAAGGTGGTTTCGATGATGCCGGCGCGGCCGCCGCCGATCGCCGAGGCGTACGACAGGCCGAGGTCGTGGGCGTTGCCCGAGGCGTCCTTGTGGATCGCGATCAGGCACGGCACGCCGCCGCCGCGCTGATACTCGGAGCGCACGGTGTGGCCCGGGCCCTTCGGCGCGACCATCAGCACGTCGAGGTCGGCGCGCGGCTCGATCAGGTTGAAGTGGACGTTGAGACCGTGGGCGAACAGCAGCGCCGCGCCCTGCTTCATGTTGTCGTGCAGATGCTCGCGATAGATGTCGGCCTGCAATTCGTCCGGCGTCAGCATCATCATCACGTCGGCCCACTTGGCGGCCTCGGCGACGTCCATCACCTTGAAGCCGGCGTTCTCGGCCTTCTTGGCCGAGGCCGAGCCCTTGCGCAGCGCGATCGCGACGTCCTTGACGCCCGAATCCTTCAGGTTCAGCGCGTGGGCATGGCCCTGGCTGCCATAGCCGATGACGGCGACCTTCTTGCCCTTGATCAGATTCAGATCGGCGTCGCGATCGTAGTAAACTCGCATCCTCGTTCCTCTTTCTCGGCGGCCCGTCCCGCCCGTGCTGGTGCGATCGGGCCGTCGCGGCCGACCGTTGAATTGCCGCTGGTTTCTAGGGCGATGGATGCCCGGAAACAAGCCCGCGGCGGCGAATTGTGGCCCTGCGTCGCGGCTTCATGGCTGCCGCAAGACGGGATACAGCGAGGCGACCAGCAGGGCCGCCATCACCAGATTGAAGACGCGCACCGCCTGAGGCGATTTTACCAGCGATTGCAGGGCAGTGCCGAACAGCGCCCAGGCCGCGGACGACGCGGTCCCGATCGCCAGCAGCGTCGTCGCCTGCACCGCGACGTTCCAGGGATAGGGCGCCACCGCCGAATAGGCGGTGACGGTGCCGATCGCGATCACCCACCCTTTGACGTTGACCCATTGAAATGCCGCGGCGCCCCAGAAGCTCATCGGCCGGCGCTCGACGGTGGCGTCCGGATCGGCCGGCCTGGCGAGCGCGATCACCCCGGCGAGCCAGATCAGATACGCCGCCCCGGCGTATTTGAGGATGATTTGCAGCAACGGATAGGCCGCGAACACCGCGCCGAAACCGAAGCCCATTGCGGCCACCATCACGGCGAAACCGATCGTCACGCCGGCGACGTGCGGCAGCGTCCGGCGAAAGCCGAAGGTCAGCCCGGACGACAACAGCATGATATTGTTGGGCCCAGGCGTGAACAGGGTCGCGAAGGCGAAGCCGATGAACGCGGCGAGCAGTTCGGTGGCCATCGTCGATTCTCAGGCGGTTTCAGGCAGTTCGGGCTTGGCGCGGCCGAACAACAGCATGATCGCCAGCCCGGCGACCACGATCAGCATGCCGGCCAGCCGCAGCGGGCCGAAGGTCTCCCCGAACACCAGGCTCGACGCCCCCGCCCCGATGAACGGCACCAACAATGCAAAAGGCACAACCTGCGCGGCGCTGTAGGCGTGCAACAGCCGGCCCCAGATCCAATAGCCGATGGTGGTCGAGCCGATCGACAGCGACAGCATCGCCGCCATCACCCCAGGCGACAGATGGGTCAGCTCGTGCCAGATCGCCGGCCCGCCATCCGCCACCCAGGCAGCCAACGCCAGCGGCGGCAGCGAGGCCGCGCTGATCCAGGCGAACAGGTCGAGCATCGGTACGCCCTGGGCCCGGCGCAGCAGCAGATTGGAAAAAGCGAAGGCGATCGGCGCCGTCATCGTCACTGTGAAGGCCAGAACGGTGAAATCATAACCGACGGTGAAGCAGATCAGCAGCAGCCCGCAGGCGGCGACGCCGATGCCGATCAGTTGCGCCCGGGTCGGGCGCTCGCCAAGCAGGACCGCCGCGAACGCGATGGTGAAAAGCGCCTGGCTCTGCACGATCACCGCGGTGAGTCCCGCCGGCACGCCCTGCGAAATGCCCCAGCTCTGGGTGAGATACTGCCAGACCAGCAGCAGGCTGATTCCGATCCAAACCGGGAGCGCCAGCCCCGGCCGCGGCAGCACCAGGCACGGCAGCGCCGTGATGGCGAAGCGCAGCAGATTGAGCACCGTCGGCGACATTTCGGTCAGGGCGTAGCGCGTGAACACGAAGCCAAGCCCCCAGATCAAGGCAACGAGCAGCGCAAGCACGATGTCGGCCGGCTTCATTGGGTCTCCGCCCCGAATCCGCCGGCTCGAACATGCGGCGTTGCCCGGTTCCTAACCGATCCGCTGCCGCCCGATAACCCGTGCGGCGCGCGGACCTGCATCCCGCGCAACGATGACGCAACCGAAGGGGCGGAACCAAAGAATCCGCCGACGGTTTCTTCCGCACGCGCACGCTACGTTGCGCCCATTTGCATGGAGGATCGTTCGACAGATGGCTCTCATCCCGCACAACACGCTCGTCGTCGTCGCCGATGGGCGCGGCGCCCTCCTGCTGCGAAACACCGGCAAGCCGGCCAACGTGACGCTGCGGCATGAACGCAAGTTGGAACCGACCAATCTGGAGAACGAGGGACCGTCCGGATCGCGCCCCGAGGACCAGACCCAGGCCCAGACCGACGAGGCGACCTTCGCCAAGCAGCTCAGCAACACGCTGAACAAGATGAAGCTCGACGGCGAATTCGACCAGCTCGTACTGGTCGCCGATCCGCAGACCCTCGGCCAGATCCGTCCGATTCTGCACAAGACAGTCGAGGCCTCGCTGATCCGCTCGCTGGCGAAGGACCTCACCAACCACCCGCTCGATCAGATCGCCGAGGCGATCGCGGCGTAGCGGCCGCCTGTGGCGCAAGCGTAGCCGCGGCTACAGACCGCCGCGGTAGCCGCTCAAAGTGGCTGCTTCGATGCCGAGGATGACGGCCAGCATTGTACGCACGTCTGTCATCAAGGGCGTCGGTGCTCGTTCGATTTTGCGAAACAGGCGCGACGATCCGTGAACCGCGCGTACTTGGTCGACGAGCACCATACCGCGGGTTTTCAGACCTTCAGGCAACGGCACATTGAAAGGCCAGTCACCGGCACTCGACGAAATCGGGCAAATCACCGCCCGTCCTGAGAGATCATTGTAATCGCGCGCGGTCATCACAAGAACCGGCCGGCGTTCGCCTTGCTCCGTGCCGAGAACCGGGTCGAGATCCGCCCACACGATGTCACCGGCGTCGTGAACGGGCATCGCGCTTCTCAGGCGGGACGATCCTTATCGGCGTCCCATCCGGGCCGGGCACGATGAGGCCATGTGAATAATCGTCGTCGATGATTTCGGAACCTCGGTCGCGTCCCCAATCCAACAGATCGGGCGGCTTCAGTCCACGACGTTTGATCTCGTCCAGCATTTCCGCCAGACGCCGCGCCGACGTCTTGACCGGCTTTCGCAATCGAAACCCGTCGGCTTCGAGCGTCAAATCCAGTTCGCTTCCGTCGGTCACACCGACGCTCTCGGCGGCTGTCCGCGGCAACCTCACGCCCAGACTGTTGCCCCATTTCGCGACCTTGACCTTCACGGCGGCCTCCTTCGGCTCGGATATCCAGTGTATATCCGAGCCGAAGGAATCGCCAGAGCCCTACATCCCCTCGGCGCCGCGGCCGATCGCGGCGACGCCGGTGCGCACCACTTCGACCAGGCCGAGCGGACGCATCAGTTCGATGAACTGGTTGATCTTCGACGAGTTTCCGGTGATCTCGAACACGAAGCTCTCGGTCGAGGCGTCGATCACCCGGGCCCGGAAGGCTTCGGCGAGCCGCAGCGATTCGACGCGGTGGTCGCCGGTGCCGCGCAGCTTGACCATCGCCAGCTCGCGCTCGATCGAGCGGCCGCTCAGCGTCATGTCGACGACGCGATACACCGGGACCATGCGGTCGAGCTGATTCTTGATCTGCTGGATCACCATCGGCGTGCCGGTAGTGACGATGGTGATGCGGGACAGGTGCTTCTGCGCCTCGGTCTCCGACACCGTGAGACTTTCGATGTTGTAGCCGCGGCCCGAGAACAGGCCGATCACCCGGGCCAGAACGCCGGGCTCGTTCTGCACGATCACCGACAGCGTGTGGGTCTCGTTCGGATCGTGACGCTCTTCCATGAAGTAAGCGGATGCGGGCTGGGTCATCTCAATTCCCTGTCAAACTCGGGTCCGATCGCATCGGACAATTTCGGTTGCACGCGGCGCCGCCCCACCCTCTGCCGTCATCCCCGCGAAAGCGGGGATCCAGTATTCCAGAGCTTTGCTTGAACAATACGCGCTCTGCGATACTGGGTCGCCCGGTCGAGCCGGGCGATGACGGCGGAGCAAGGGGCACCGCCGTTGGTAACAATCACCTCAGGCCGTTATCCTCACACCAGCGCCTTGCCGCCGGCGAAGGCGGCTGCGGTGGCTTCGTCGGTGGCTTCGGCCGGCAGCAGCATTTCGTTGTGCGCCTTGCCCGACGGGATCATCGGGAAGCAGTTCTCCAGCGCGGCAACGCGGCAGTCGAACAGCACCGGCTTGTTCACCTTGATCATGTCCTGGATCGCGCCGTCGAGATCCGACGGCTTGATCACCTGCATGCCGACCGCGCCGTAGGCTTCGGCGAGCTTGACGAAGTCCGGCATCGCTTCGGTGTAGGAATGCGACAGCCGGTTGCCGTGCAGGAGCTGCTGCCACTGCCGCACCATGCCCATGTACTGGTTGTTGAGGATGAAGATCTTGATCGGCAGCTCGTACTGCACCGCCGTCGCCATCTCCTGGATCGTCATCTGCACCGAGGCGTCGCCGGCGATGTCGATGACGAGGCTGCCCGGATGCGCCACCTGCACGCCGAGCGCCGCCGGCAGACCGTAGCCCATGGTGCCGAGGCCGCCGGAGGTCATCCAGCGCTTCGGCTGTTCGAAGCCGTAGAACTGCGCCGCCCACATCTGATGCTGGCCGACCTCGGTGGTGATGTAGGTGTCACGGCCGCGGGTCGCCTCGTACAGCCGCTGGATCGCGTATTGCGGCATGATGACGTCGTTGTTCTTCTTGTAGGCGAGCGAATTGCGCGCACGCCAGGTCGCGACCTGCTGCCACCACTGCTTGGTGTCGGGCTTCTTGGCCTCGGCCTTGAACACGCTCAAGAGGTCGGTCAGCACGGTGGCGACGTCGCCGATGATCGGCACGTCGACCCGGATGTTCTTGTTGATCGACGACGGATCGATGTCGATGTGGATCTTCTTGGCGTTCGGCGCGAATGCGTCGGTGCGGCCGGTGATGCGGTCGTCGAACCGCGCGCCGATGCACAGCATGACGTCGCAATCGTGCATCGTCATGTTGGCTTCGTAGGTGCCGTGCATGCCGAGCATGCCGAGCCAGTTCTTGCCCGAGGCCGGATAGGCGCCGAGGCCCATCAGCGTCGAGGTGATCGGGAAGTCGGTGACGTCGACCAGTTCGCGCAGCAGCCGCGACGCTTCGGGGCCGGAATTGACCACGCCGCCGCCGGAATAGATCACCGGCCGCTTGGCGTTCGCCAGCAGCGCCACCGCCTTGCGGATCTGAGCGGGATCGCCCTTCTTGCTCGGCACGTAGGAGACGTGGACGTCGGCCTTGCGCGGCGGATGATAGGTGCCGGTGGCGAACTGCACGTCCTTCGGCACGTCGACCACCACCGGGCCCGGACGGCCCGAGGTCGCGACGTAGAACGCCTCGTGCAGCACCTTCGGCAGATCCTCGATCCGGCGCACCAGCCAATTATGCTTGGTGCACGGCCGGGTGATGCCGACGGTGTCGCATTCCTGGAAGGCGTCGTTGCCGATCAGATGGGTCGGAACCTGACCGGTGATGCACACCAGCGGGATCGAATCCATCAGCGCGTCGGCCAGCGGCGTCACCATGTTGGTGGCGCCCGGGCCCGAGGTCACCAGCACAACGCCCGGCTTGCCGGTCGAGCGCGCATAGCCCTCGGCCGCATGGCCGGCGCCCTGCTCGTGCCGGACCAGGATGTGCTGGACGTCGGACTGCTGGAAGATCTCGTCGTAGATCGGAAGTACCGCACCGCCCGGATAGCCGAAGATGTGCTCGACACCGTGATCCTTCATCGCGCGGACGATCATCGCCGCACCGGTCATCTGGTTCGGATCGTGGCTGTTGCTGTCGCTCATGTTTAGGCTCCGGGATGCGCCTCTGGCGCTGACGTTCGGGTGGTTCGGACAAGCTCGATTCAGGAGAACCGTGTTCAGGCAATAAAAAAGGGCCCGTCGAAGGCCCTCAGCGCACCGTCCGTTCGCGGGGTGGAGTCTATCCACCCCCGGCGGTGCGCCTGGGTACGATGACGAGAAGCAGGTCGGTAATTTTGTGTCGCATGTGGCCGGCTCGGCTTCCCAAAGGTTGCGCGCGGACCATACCCCTCAAACCCTGAATGTCAAGGCGGGGAAGACCCGTACGGATCAAACCTTAGCCGGATTCCAGAGTGGTCGCGAGCGGTAATAACAGGCAGTCGGCATGCAGCAAGCAGCCGCTGAGAGGTTCGCGCTACGCGCGCCCCCGAATGACATTGTCCAGCAATGCGCCCGCCTCCTCCGGCTTCACCCACCGGAATTCCGGCAACTGATGCCGAAACCAGGTGAACTGCCGCTTGGCATAATGCCGGGTGTCGGCGGCGCCGATCGCAGCCACCTCGTCCAAACCGATCTCGCCGCGCAGATGCCGGATCAACGCCGGCACGCCGTGCGCCTTCATCGCCGGCAGCAACGGGTCGAGCCGGCGTTCGGCCAGCGCTGAAACCTCATCCAGCGCGCCGGCCTGCAGCATCGTGGCAAATCGGGAGTCGATGCGCTCGTACAGCGCCTCGCGATCCGGAGCCAGAAATACCGCCGCCACCTCGTCGGCAGGCAGCAGCGGCGGCGACGCTTGCCGGTGCCAGTCGGTCAATGGCCGACCGGTCGCCAGCACGACCTCCAGCGCGCGGGCGATTCGCGTCCGGTCAGCCGGCGCCAGCCGCGCTGCCGCCTCCGGATCATGACGCGCCAGCTCTGCATGCAGCGCCAATACCCCGTCCCGGTCGAGCCGCAGCCGCACCGCGTCGCGGACCTCGGCCGGCACCGGCGGCACCGCCGACAGTCCCCGTGTCAGCGCCTTGAAATAGAGGCCGGTGCCGCCGATCAGGATCGGCAGCAGTCCGGCAGAGCGCGCCTCCGCCAGCGCCGCAGCGGCCGCCTCGACATAGGCTCCGGCAGAGAAATTCACCGCGGCATCGACCGTGCCATAAAGAAGGTGCGGCACCAGCGCCTCCTC
Organism: Rhodopseudomonas sp. WA056; assembly: GCF_010906995.1. Lineage (NCBI taxonomy): Bacteria > Pseudomonadati > Pseudomonadota > Alphaproteobacteria > Hyphomicrobiales > Nitrobacteraceae > Rhodopseudomonas > Rhodopseudomonas sp. WA056. The sequence continues at coordinate 14,495 of NZ_QPFS01000002.1, forward strand.
GTCCGGCGTCGGCCGGGCGGTGATGATCCGGAGGTCGCGATACACCTGCATCGAGTCGGTGTTGATCACGGCACCGCCACTCGCCTCGGCCAGCCTTAGCGCCAAGGCCGACTTGCCGCTGGCGGTCGGCCCTGCGATAAGCACGGCCGCCGGCCGCCGGCCGCGCCGTTCCGGACCCTCCGCTGTCATGTCGCTCGTCGCCACGCTCATCTGCAATCCGAACAATCCCGCGCTGGATTCGACCGTGATCGAGGGAGCGCGTGCGGTGCTGCCCCAGCCCAACGAAGCCGTCTGGCTGCACGACGAGATCGCCGCCGACATCTTCTTCGCGAGCCCCGAAGATCCCCTGGTGCTGGCCGACCGGCTGCGCGCCGCGCGCGGCGACCTGCCGGTCGATGTCGTGGTGCAGCCTGCCGCGACCCGGCGCAAGAAGCTTTTTCTCGCCGACATGGATTCGACCATGATCGGCCAGGAATGCATCGACGAGCTGGCCGGCTTCGTCGGGCTGAAGGACCACGTCGCCGCCATCACCGAGCGGGCGATGCGGGGCGAGATCGAGTTCGAGCCGGCGCTGCGCGAGCGTGTCGCACTACTGAAGGGACTGCCGCTCGAAGTGATCGGTCAGGTCCTCGACACCCGGATCACGCTGACGCCCGGCGGCCGTGCGGTGGTGCAGACGATGCGCAAGCATGGCGCCTATACCTGCCTCGTCTCCGGCGGCTTCACCCAGTTCACCCAAGTGGTCGCCGAGCGGCTCGGCTTTGCCGAACACCGCGCCAATGAGCTGCTGAACCAGGATGGCAAGCTGACCGGAACCGTCGCCGAGCCGATTCTGGGCCGCGACGCCAAGCTGGCGACCCTGCTGGAACTGCGCGAAGCCGACGATCTCGATGCGATCGACACCCTGGTGGTCGGCGACGGCGCCAACGATCTCGGCATGATCCAGGCCGCCGGGCTCGGCATCGCCTACCATGCCAAGCCGGCGGTCGCCGCCGCCGCGCACGGCCGCATCGACCATGGCGACCTGACCGCCCTGCTCTATGCACAAGGCTATCGCCGCGATGAGTTCGTCGGCGACTGACCTCGCTTGCCCAGCTTCTGCCGACGCCTACGGCAGCAGCTCGCGGCGATAGTGCTCGCGGAGTTCGGCCAGAACGACGCCTGAAGCCGTCATCACTGCGTGGATGTGGAGCACGAAGGCCTGCGGCGGTGAGAACCCGCGCGTCCGTGCAAGCCGCGCCAGAATCTCTTCGTCATCGAAGCGGTCGCAAGCGATATCGTCGGTGCGGAGCACAGTGGTGGTGACCCGCTTGGGTCGCAGGGCCGCCACCACGGCACCGTAAGGCCGCAGACCATCGGCAACAGCGTCCCGCATCGCGGGCGGCAGCCGCTCCGGAATATACCAGTTCTCGGCCTCCGACAGAACGCGATCGCCCCAATGCAGCCAGACGCGGCGGCGCCGCAGCGTCTCGCCGTCCCTGGGCCGCAACGGACCGTCGTAATCATCCGCAGGCATTGTCTCGTCGCCCAGCAGCGTGATCGCGACCGACTCTGCATTGCATGGATGATGGCATCTGCACCATGCGATCAGCGCCGTGGTTGCGGTGTCATGATCGTGCAGGACCTTCAGAAACTCGTCGACGCAGGTCACAAACTCGGCTCGAATCCAGAACGCACATGCGGCATGCCAGACAGCAGCACGTGCCCCGGTATCGGTCCGTAGGGACGATTCCGCCATTCGCCGATCCTCCAATACGGCATCATGTCCTCCCGCCGGGCCGGCACCATTCGGTCGTCGTCCTTCCGATCATCGTCAACAGCGCGTTAATCCCGATCACGCGAGCGTCGTTCAAATGACGTACATTGTCGCGCGCGATTACCTCAAAACGCCGCTCAAACGACTTCGCACACACGAAATTCGACCCATCGTCGAAAGGCCCAGCGCCGCTCACTTAACAGTTTCTCCAGCAACGCTGCCCATAGTCGCCCGCGACAATCCCTCATCCGTGAGTTGCGAGACATGGCAGAAGCTGTTGCTCAGGCGCCGTTCGGCAAGGTGATCTCGGTGCGCGGCTCAGGTGCGCGCGTCGGGCTGCTGCCGTCGAGTCGGCTGACGCCGTCCGCGGTTCGCGCCACCGTCGGGCGCTTCGTCAGCATCCGCACCGCAAGCTCGACCATCATCGCAATGATCACGGAGGTGTCGAGCGAGAATCTCGCCGATGCCGATGGGTACATCGCAATCGCCTCGGTCGATTTGCTCGGCGAGATTTTGCCCGGCCCGGTGCGTGCCAAATTCCAGCGGGGCGTCACCAACTACCCGACGATCGGCGACGGGGTCGAGCCGATATCCAGCGAAGACCTGCGCATCGTCTACGCGCCGACCGGCTCCGACCAGATCGACGTCGGCACGCTGCAGCAGGACCCGTCGGTGATCGCTTATGTCGACATCGAAGAAATGCTGTCGAAGCACTTTGCGGTGCTCGGCTCGACCGGCGTCGGCAAATCGACCGGCGTGTCGCTTCTGCTCAACGAGATCCTGAAGTCGCGGCCGTCGCTGCGCATCTTCCTGCTCGACGTCCACAACGAATACGGCCGCTGCTTCGGCGATCGCGCGCTGGTGCTGAACCCGCGCAATCTGAAGCTGCCGTTCTGGCTGTTCAATTTCGAGGAGATCGTCGACGTGCTGTTCGCCGGCCGCCCCGGCGTCCCCGAAGAGCTCGACATCCTCGCCGAGGTGATCCCGATCGCCAAGGGCCTCTATGTCCAATACACCAGCACCGATCGGCTCGGCCTGAAGCGGGTCGATCCGAAGTCGATCGGCTACACCGCCGACACCCCGGTGCCGTATCGCCTCGTCGACCTGATCTCGCAGATCGACGAGCGCATGGGCAAGCTGGAAAACCGCTCTTCGCGCATCATCTATCACAAGCTGATCTCGCGGATCGAAACGGTGCGCAACGATCCGCGCTACGCCTTCATGTTCGACAACGCCAATGTCGGCGGCGACACCATGGCGGAAGTGATCAGCCATCTGTTCCGCCTGCCGGCCAACGGCAAGCCGATGACCATCATGCAGCTCGCCGGGTTCCCGGCCGAAGTCGTCGACTCGGTGGTGTCGGTACTGTGCCGGATGGCGTTCGACTTCGGACTGTGGAGCGACGGCGTGTCGCCGCTGCTATTTGTATGCGAAGAAGCGCACCGCTACGCCGCCGCCGACCGCGCCATCGGCTTCGGTCCGACCCGCAAGGCGGTATCGCGCATCGCCAAGGAGGGCCGCAAATACGGCGTGTATCTCGGCCTCGTCACCCAGCGCCCGGCCGAGCTCGACGCCACCATCCTGTCGCAATGCAATACGCTGTTCGCGATGCGGCTCGCCAACGATCGCGACCAGTCGCTGTTACGCTCGGCGGTGTCGGACGCCGCCGCCAATCTGCTGTCGTTCGTGCCCTCGCTCGGCACCCGCGAAGTGCTGGCGTTCGGCGAAGGCGTCGCGCTGCCGACCCGGCTGCGCTTCAAGGAAGTGCCGGCGCATCAACTGCCGCGCAGCGAGGCCGCGATCTCCACCGTGCCGTCGGGCGCCGCCGGCAGCGACATGCACTTCGTCAGCGCAGTGCTGGAACGCTGGCGTGGGGCAACCTCGCATCGCGACGTGCCCAATGATCCGGGCTTCACCGAGCGACCGCTGGCACGCGCCGTGGATGCGCCGATGCTGCAACCCTCGCTCGGCCTCGACCCCGACCGCTTCTCGCTGCTGAAGAAGCCGCTGCGCTGAGAGTCCGAGATTTCAACCTGCGGAATAACAGCATCGCAATTCGGTTCGTGACCGCGCCACAGCATCGCTGGCGCTTTACGGTGCGCGCGTGGTTCGCCTAGAGTTTCGTCCGGCGCATGCCGCGCCTGTGCGGAACCTTCGATGACCACCTCTCCTGCCGTCTCCCGCTTTCCCGTCCCGTCGCTCGAGCAGATGCCCGACGACATTCGCACCCGCATCGTCGGTGTGCAGGAAAAGTCCGGCTTCGTGCCGAACGTGTTCTTGGCCCTGGCGGCGCGCCCCGACGAGTTCCGGGCCTTCTTCGCTTATCACGACGCGCTGATGGAGAAGGACAGCGGGCTCAGCAAGGCCGAGCGCGAAATGATCGTGGTCGCGACCTCGGCGGCCAATCAGTGCCAGTATTGTGTGATCGCGCACGGCGCGATCCTTCGTATCCGCGCCAAGAACCCGCAGATCGCCGACCAGATCGCAGTCAACTACCGAAAAGCCGATATCTCGCCGCGGCAGAAGGCGATGCTCGACTTCGCAATGAAGGTGAGCCGTTCCGCCGAGACCGTCGGCGATGCCGACTTCGACACCCTGAAGGCCCATGGCTTCAACGACGACGACGTCTGGGACATCACCGCCGTCGCGGCGTTCTTCGCGCTGTCGAACCGGATGGCCAACGTCACCGCGATGCGGCCGAACGACGAATTCTACCTGATGGGGCGGCTGCCGAAGCCGTAGCGCGCCGCTCCATGTCGAGACGGGAGGAACCTCGCTTTGCTGCCTTGGTGGGAGATCCTGCTACGTCTCGGCATTGCGGCGCTCGCCGGCGGGCTGATCGGCCTCAACCGCGACCTCAAGAACAAGCCGATCGGAATGCGAACGCTGGCGCTGGTGGCGCTGGCTTCGGCGATGCTGGTCGCCCACGCCGATCATTCGGCGGCGAGTGATCAACTGTCCGATCCGGCCAGCCGGGTGATTCAGGGCATTCTCACCGGCATCGGCTTCCTCGGTGCCGGCGTGATCATGCGCAGCGGCAACCGGCTGGAGATCCACGGGCTCACCACGGCGGCCTGTACCTGGCTGGCGGCGGGCATCGGCATCGTTTGCGGCGCCGGGCAATGGCTGATCGTCGGGGTGGCGCTAGTGATCACTTTCGTCGTGCTGATCGGCGGACATCCGACCGAACGCGTGCTGCACCATCTGCTCGGGGGCCGGAAGGACGAACGCAGCAGCGGCGCAGCTCCCGAAGATTGAATGCCGCAGTGCAACACGAGGTCGCGGACCAGGGTGAGATCGGCTCGTTCGGGAGGCCGGCAGCGACAGCCGAATGGATATCGTACATCCGGTCTATTGCGGAGTTTTCGCGGCGTCGTATCCTTACTAGGATGATGGGGTCGAACCCGTTCCGGGCGACGGCTGGGACCGGCAGCGATGAAGAATCAGCGCATCACCCTCCCCGATGACGATCACCGCGTGCTGCAATTCCGACTACGGGATGCGGCGCGTTTACCGACGACCGAGGACGGCGGCGCGCCCACCGCGACCATCCTGCCGTTCCGACGCGACCTGCCGCAGGTCGACCACCTCCCGGAGACCGACGGCGCAGACCAAGCCCCGAGCGATTTCCGTCATCGCATGCTGACCAACATCGCCGCCCTCGTCCTCACCGCCGGGCTGGTGCTGGCCGGAATATGGCTGGCCACGAGCATCGCGGAGATGCGGCGGACCCAGGATTGCCTGTTGATGGGACGGCACGACTGTGCGGTGATTACGGCCCCGCGCTAGGCGATTCGCCGACAGCCTCGATCCGGATGTCGGGACCCGCGCGCCGGCCACGAATTGACCTGCCATTGAACTCGGGCCGACGCTCCGTTATACGGGCAATCGACTGTCACCATGATGACGGCTGAAGCCGCCGTAAATCGGCCATTTCCGACATAATATCAAAGGCTTAAAATGACTTCCACATTCGATCGGGTGGCCACCATCATCGCGGAAACCTGCGACATTCCGCGCGAAACGATCACCCCGGAAAGCCACGCGATCGACGACCTCGGGATCGACAGCCTCGATTTCCTCGACATCGCGTTCGCGATCGACAAGGCGTTCGGTATCAAGCTGCCGCTCGAGAAGTGGACCCAGGAGGTCAACGACGGCAAGGCGACCACTGAGCAGTATTTCGTTCTCAAGAATCTCGCCGCCCGCATCGACGAACTGGTTGCCGCCAAGGGCGCGTAGTGGCGCGGTTCAGAAGCCGCCCACGCCATGAACCTTGAATATTTCCACCTGATCGACCGCATCGCCGAGCTTCGCCTCGCCGACCGCAGCATCACGGTCGAGGCACGGGTGCCCGAGACCAGCACGATCTTCGAAGGCCACTTTCCCGGCTATCCGCTGATGCCGGGCGTGCTGCTGATCGAGACCATGGCCCAGAGCTCGGGCTGGCTCTTGATTGCGCTGATGCAGTTTCAGCGCATGCCGTTCCTGGCCGCGGTCAAGGAAGCCAAGATGCGCAGCTTCGTGACGCCTGGCGAGACGCTGTCGATCGACGTCTCGGTGGTGCACGAAGGCTCCGGCTTCACCATGACCGCAGCGAAGATCAAGAGCGGCGGCAAGCTGGCGTGCGATGCAACGCTGACCTTCCGCCACGTCCCGTTTCCGCATCCCGATCTGCGTGGGCATATGGAAGCGATGGCGAAGCAAATCGGATTTCCGGAGCAGATGATCCATGGCTGACACCACCACGTCCCGCGCCGAACCGATCGAAGCCTGGATAACCGGCATCGGCCTCGCCAGCTCGCTGGCCGAGGGGCTCGACGCCCATTGGGATGCGCTGACCGAGCGCCGCGTCAACGTCGATACCAGCGGTTTTGCGCCCTACGTCGTGCCCCCGCTGGCCCCGCTCAGCTTCGACAAGCAGATCCCCAAGAAGGGCGATCAGCGCCAGATGGAATCTTGGCAGCGGATCGGCACCTATGCGGCCGGACTCGCGCTCGACTCGGCGGGCCTCAAGGGCAACACCGCCATCCTGTCGCGGATGGATATGATCGTCGCCGCCGGCGGCGGCGAACGTGATCTTGCGGTCGACTCCGCGGTGCTCAACGCCGAGGGCTACGGCACCGTGCCGCCCGGCGCGCTCAACGAGCGCCTCATGAACGACCTGCGCCCCACGCTGTTCCTCGCACAGCTCTCCAATCTGCTCGCCGGCAACATCGCGATCGTGCACGGCGTCACCGGCTCGTCCCGCACTTTCATGGGCGAAGAGGAAGCCGGCGTCGACGCTGCGCGGATTGCGCTGGCGCGGATCGCGGCCGGCCAGAGCGACATCGCGCTGATCGGCGCCGCCCAGAATGGCGAGCGCAAAGACCTGCTGATGCTGTACGAGTTCGGCGACTTCAATCTGAAGGACCACTACGCGCCGGTGTTCGCGCGCGGTCCCAAGGGCGGCTTCGCGCTCGGCTCGGGCGCGGCGTTCCTGGTGATCGAGTCGAAGTCACATGCCGAAGCGCGCGGCGCAAAGCCGTATGCGCGGCTGAAGAACGTCGTCGCCGACCAGTCGCGCCGCCGCAACGCCGGCGACGTCACCACGTCGCTGGAAAAGCTGTGGACTGAGCTCGGCCCGGGCGACGGCGCGACCGCGATCATCACCGGTGCGACCGGCGCCGAGCCGGTGACCGCTGAGGAAACCGCGTTCCTGCGCAATCACGCCAACGCGCCGGTGCGCGGCACCGCGACGCCGTTCGGCCACGTGATGGAGGCGCAATTCCCGCTCGGCATCGCGCTCGCGGCGTTGTCACTGTCGCGCGGCGCGCTGTATCCGCCGAACGACCCGACCGGGCTCGAAGTTGAAATGGGTACCACCCCCGACCAGATAGTCGTGATCGGGGCGGGCCACTGGCGCGGCGAAGGCATGGCGCTGGTCGAAGCCGTTCGGTAAGGGGGACGCAATGACCGTGACGCGGGACAAATTCGGCAGGCCGATCGTGGTCGTCACCGGCATGGGCGTGGTCACCTCGCTCGGCGCCGGCAAGACCGACAACTGGGCCAAGCTCACCGCCGGCGAATCCGGCATCCGCACCATCACCCGCTTTCCGATCGACGGGCTGAAGAGCACGATGGCCGGCACCGTGGACTTCGTCCCGGTCGAGCCGTTCTCCTCGGTCGTGCTCGGCGAGAAGCTCGCCGACCTCGCCACCGAAGAGGCGATCGCGCAGTCGGGCATCGGCCGTAAAGGCGACTTCCCCGGCCCGCTGTTTCTCGCGGTCGCGCCGGTCGAGCTGGAATGGCTGCCGCGCCAGGAGCTGGCGCGCGCCACCGGCGCCAACACCGCGATCGACTACGACGCCCTGCTCCGCGTCAGCGGCGGCGGCGCGTTCTCGCAATATCATCGGCGCTTCCTGTTCGGCTCGGTCGCCGATCATCTCGCCGACACCTTCGGCACCAAGGGCTCGCCGATCTCGCTGTCGACCGCCTGCGCCTCGGGCGCGAGCGCGATTCAGCTCGGCGTCGAAGCGATCCGGCGCGGCGAAGCCGATGCGGCGCTGTGCGTCGCGACCGACGGCTCGGTCAACGCCGAAGCGCTGATCCGGTTCTCGCTGCTATCGGCGCTGTCGACCCAGAATGATCCGCCGCAGGCCGCATCCAAGCCGTTCGCCAAGAACCGCGACGGCTTCGTGATGGCCGAAGGCGCCGGCGCGCTGGTGCTGGAGAGCTACGAGTCGGCGGTGGCGCGCGGCGCCCCGATCCTCGGCGTCATCGCAGGCTGTGGCGAACTCGCCGACAATTTCCACCGCACCCGCTCGAGCCCGGACGGCAAGCCGATCATCGGCTGCATCAACAAGACGCTGGCCGATGCCGGGATGAGCGTCGACCAGATCGACTACATCAATGCGCACGGCACCGGCACGCCAGAGAACGACAAGATGGAGTATCACGGCATCTCCAGCGTGTTCGGCGACCGCGCCGGATCGATCCCGGTATCCTCGAACAAATCGATGGTCGGTCACACATTGTCGGCCGCCGGTGCGGTCGAGGCGATCTTTTCGCTGCTGACGCTGGAGCATCAGCGGATTCCGCCCACCATCAACTACGACGTGCCGGATCCGGCGATCCCGCTGGATGTGGTGCCCAATCAGGCCCGCGACGCCCGCGTCACCGCGGTGATGTCGAACTCGTTCGGGTTCGGCGGCCAGAACGCCTCGCTGATCCTGACCCGCGAACCGGCGTAGTCGCCTGCGAGTCGCAGTTCCGGCCGCCGCGGTTGACGCCGCGGCCGCCAGCGGCGATACGCAGGGCGCAAGCCTCCAACCGTTCGGACGAACCCCATGCGCGCGCTCACCCTCGTTGCCGACCGCAATCTCGTGGTCGCCGACCTGCCGTCCCCCCCGCCCCCGGCGGCTGGCGAGGTGCAGGTCCGCATCGCCGCGGTGGCGCTGAACCACATCGACGTGTGGGGCTATCGCGGCATGGCCTTCGTCAAGCGCAAGCTGCCGATCGTGGTCGGTGCCGAGGCCTCCGGCACGATCGAAGCGGTCGGTGACGGCGTCACGGCGTTCAAGCCCGGGCAGAAGGTCGTGATGTACGGGGCGCTGACCTGCGGCCACTGCAAGGCGTGCCAGGAAGGCCGCGACAATCTCTGCGAAAACGTCGGCGGCCTGATCGGCTTCCATGTCGACGGCTTCGCGCGCGAGCTGATGAATATCGCGGCGCGGCTGGTGATCCCGGTGCCGGACGGCGTCGACCTGCGCGACGCCGCCTGCGCGCCGATCGCGTTCTCGACCGTGCAGCACATGCTGTTCGACAATGCCAAGCTGCAGCCCGGCGAGACCGTGCTGGTGCACGCTGGCGGCTCCGGCATCGGCACCGTGGCGATCATGATGGCGAAGGCGATCGGCTGCACGGTGATCACCACCGTCGGCGACGATTCCAAGATCGAAGGCGTCAAGAAGCTCGGCGCCGATCACGTCATCAACTATCGCCAGGACCGCTTCGAGCACGAGTGCCGCAAGATCACCAAGAAGAAGGGTGTCGACGTGGTATTCGAACACGTCGGCGCCGACACCTTCAACGGCTCGCTGCTCAGCCTGAAGCGCGGCGGCCGGCTGGTGACCTGCGGCTCGACCTCCGGCCCGACCACCACCCTCAACCTGATGCAGTTGTTCCAGCAGCAGTACAAAATCTTCGGCTCGTTCGGCGCGACGATGAAGAACATCGCCGAAAGCCTCGACAAGATGGCGGCCGGCATGCTGCCGGTGATCGACACCGAGGTGCCGCTCGACGACGTCGGCGCCGCACTGAAGCGGATGGAAAGCCGTCAGGTGTTCGGCAAGATCATCGTCCGGTTCTGATGAAGGTCGCCCTGTATCGCGCCAAGCTGCGCGCCCAGCGCGCGGCCAAGGACGTCGTCGGCAAGATCGTCGGGCCGGTGGCGATCGGCGCGCTGCATCTGGCGCGGAAGTTCGATCCCGACAAGAGCGCCCGGCTGTTCGGCGCGATCGCCCGCAGGTTCGGCCCTCGCCTGCCCGAGCAGAAGATCGGCCGCGACAATCTCACCGCAGCATTTCCCGAGAAATCTCCCGCAGAAATCGAAACGATCCTCGCCGGCGTCTGGGACAATCTCGGCCGCGCCGCGGCGGAATTCGCGCATCTGGATTCGGTGTGGGACTATGATGTCGAGCATCCCGAGCGCAGCCGCATCGAGGTGACGGGGCGATCGCTCGAACTGTTCGAAAAGCTGCGCGACGACGGCAAGCCGGCGCTGATCTTCGCCAGCCATCTCGGCAATTGGGAGCTGGCGGCGGTCGCAGCCGTCGCGCACGGTCTGGACACCGCGGTGCTGTATCGCCGCCCGAACATTGAGGCCGCCGACCGCATCGTCGAAGAAATCCGCTCGGTGAAAATGGGGCAGCTCGTCGCCGCCGGATCGAGCGCGCCGTTCAAGCTGGCCAAGGCGCTGCAGGACGGCAAGCACGTCGGGATGCTGATTGATCAACACTTCACCAAGGGCGTCGACGTCACCTTCTTCGGCCGCACCGCAAAGGCCAACCCGCTGCTCGCAAAGCTGCTGCGGCAGATCGAATGCCCGCTGCACGGCGCCCGCGTCATCCGTCTCCCCGACGGCCGTTTCCGCGCCGAGCTGACCGAAGAGATCCAGCCGGTCCGCGATGCCGACGGCCGGATCGACATTCAGGGCACGATGCAGGCGTGCACCTCGGTGATCGAAAGCTGGATCCGCGAAACGCCCGAGCAATGGCTGTGGCTGCACCGCCGTTGGCGGTAACGAACTGCGTAGTCGGCCCCTATTGCCACCGGCAACCTGCTGCCCCCGAAATCCGCTTAGTTAGCACCTTCGCTGCACCATGCCGGTCTTGTTCCGGTTAGCACGTCTGATCGAGACGATTGCGACATCGACATTCTGGGCCGCAACGGCGTGGCCATCACGACTCGTTTGCACTGTCGCTCGTTTCCTTGATCCAAATTGCTCGCGCGCCCAAGCCCCCGATCCCCCGAGGACCGGCGGAGCCGAAACTGCTGCGGCCGGCGGTCAGCTTGACCCATCCGGGTATTAACCTCACAGTGCCGCCTGCAAATCACTTTGCGCCGTCGACCTGGATCGAGAGGATACATGGAACTTCCAAGGCGAGCCCGTGGTGATGAACTCCTGGTTCCCGGTAAGATGGCGGCGCTACGATCGCGGCTGCGCGGGCTCTCCGGGCGGCATGACCTGACGACGGTCATCGTCAACGCCTTCGATCATCGAACCAGGGTGCTCCCCTTCATTCTCGCCGATACCCGGATGGCTCCGGGCGGTGTGCGAGCGATCGGTTCGGCACTGGTGGATGTCGGCTTCGACAAGACACGAATAGTGCTCCAGCAATGGAACCGGAACTTCAGCCCGCTGCAGATGCGGCTCGATGGCCGGATTCCGGATCTGTTCCTAGTCTCCAGTATGCACCTGCATTCGGCCGAATGTGATCGGCTGATCCGGGAGGCCTGCCAGATCGCCCCCGACAAACGGCCGCTGATCATGGTCGGCGGCCCTCGCATTCGCTACGAGCCCTGGCATGTATTCGGCGGTGACCGGAACGCGTCTTGGGCCGCCGACGTCGCGGTCACAGGCGAGGAATACGTGTTCCTCGAACTGCTCGACGTTCTCCTGTCGATGCGCAGCTCCGGCGAATCGATGCGCTCGGTCTTTCTACGCGCACGCGACAGCGGCGCTCTCGACGAGGTACCGGGGATCGTCTATGCGCGCACGGCCGCGCGGAACGGACCGATCGAGGAACTGGTCGACACCGGCGTGCAGCGCCTGCTCGGCGATCTCGACGAGCTTCCCGATCCGGTGCACGGCTACAAGCTGCTGGAGGCCCCGAGCAACAGCGCCACGCTGGCGAGCCAGGCGCTGCCGGCCAATCGGGTCAAACGATACAGCCCGATCGCCGGCATCGTGATGACTGCCGGCTGCAAGTTCAGGTGTTCGTACTGTCCGATCCCGGCCTACAACCAGTCGCAGTTCCGCGCCAAGAGCGGCGAGCGCATCGCCGAGGAGATCGGGCAGATCGCCAGCACCTTCGGCATCTATCACTTCTTCGGCGCCGACGATAATTTCTTCAACGACACCAAACGCACGCTCGATATCGCCGGAACACTGGCGCGGAAACGGTCGGAAAGACCGTTCTGTAAAGTACGCATCGGCACCGAGGTCACGGTCCATGACACCGTCGGGATGCGCGATCACTTGCCGCTGATCCGCGACGCGGGGTTCGCCGCGGTATGGCTCGGTGTCGAGGACATGACCGCGACACTGGTGAAGAAAGCACAGGACAAGGACAAGACCCAGCTCGCTTTCCGCCTGCTGCGCGAGAACAACATCCTGCCGATGCCGATGATGATGCACCACGACAGCCAGCCGCTGGTGACGTGGGGATCGAACTACGGCCTGATCAATCAGATCAGGCTGCTGCGCAAGGCCGGCTCGATCACCACCCAGGTGATGATGTTGACCCCCGCCCCCGGGTCGAAGTGGTACGAGAACGTGTTCGAATCCGGCATGGCGTTCAGCCGCGCCGGCGACATCAAGGTCGAACCGCACATCATGGACGGCAACTACGTGGTCGCGTCGAAGCACGCCCGGCCGTGGATGAAGCAGCTCAATCTGCTGCTCGCCTACACCTACTTCTTCAACCCGGTCCGTTTCCTGAGTGCGCTGGTGTTCTCGAAATCGGCCGACGTGTTCTCCAGCGCCGAAACCCGTCCCGCCCACGAGGTCGCGCATTTCTCGCCCGCCAAGCGGATGCGGCGGCGGGCGTGGCTGAGATTCCGCGCCCACATCGTCGACGCCGGCGCGCAGATCTACGGCATGATCGGGCTGGCCCACACCTATCGGCGAACCGCGGGATGGGCGTGGCGGCTGCTCCGCAACGACATCGAGCGGCACGACCGCGCCCCGGTCAGCCCGATCCCGATGCGGGGCGTCGGCCAAAGGCGGTCGGATCACGCGCTGCCGGGAACGGTCGACCTCAGGGATCTCGAACCGGCCGGCGGCGCCGAACCGGTGCGGAAGGTGGCGAACCTCTGATCGGACGGGCCGCTCAGCGACCCGTCTTCACCCGGGTCCACAGCCGGTTGATGGTGCGCTGCGTTGCGGGATCGCGCGCGGTGATTACGAACAGCCGCGCCAGCGTCGCATCGTCCGGATAGATCGCCTTGTCGTTCAGCACCCGCGGATTGATGAACTCCCGGCTCGCCTTGTTGCCGTTGGCGTAGGACAGAAAATCCGAGTTCCGCGCCGCGATGTCCGGCCGATACAGGAAGTTGATCAGTTCGTGCGCTTCAGCGGCGTTCTTGGCGTCTGCCGGGATTGCCAGATTGTCGAAGAACATCTGCGCGCCCTCCTTGGGGATCGCGTAGCCGATCTCGACTCCGTTGTGAGCTTCGGCAGCGCGCGACTGCGCCTGCTTGATGTCGCCGGACCAAGCCACCACCAGGCAGATCTCTCCGGTCGCCAGCGCGTTCAGATACTCCGAAGAGTGAAACTTGCGGACCGACGGCTGCACCTTGCCGACCACCTCGGCCGCCTTCTCGAGATCGTCCTTGTTGGTGGAATTCGGGTCGCGGCCGAGATAGGTCAGCGCCGCGGGCAGAATGTCGTCGGCGGAATCCAGCATATGGACGCCGCACTCCTTGAACTTGGCCAGGTTCTCCGGCTTGAAGACCGCCTCCCAACTGTCGATCACGGCGCCCTCGCCGAGAATCCGCTTCACTGCGGCGACGTTGTAGCCGATGCCGGTGGTGCCCCACATGTAGTTGACGGCGAACTGATTGCCGGGGTCGTACAGCGCCAGCTTGCCGGTGACGAAATCCCAAGCGTTCTTCAGGTTTGGCAGCTTCGATTTGTCGAGCTTCTGGAACACGCCGGCGGTGATCTGACGCTGCAGGAAGTACGCGGTCGGCACCACGACATCGTAGCCCGACTTGCCGGCGAGCAGCTTGGTCTCCAGCGTCTCGTTGGCGTCGAAAGTGTCGTACACCACCTTAATGCCGGTCTCGCGGGTGAAGTCATCCAGGACGCCCGGCGCGACGTAGTTAGACCAGTTGTAGAAATTGACGGTGCGGTCCTGCGCCCGGCCAGGCAACGTGAGCGACACCGACAGAGCGATCCCCGCGCCCAGTGTCAGCACTCGCCGCCGCATCGTATCCCGCATCATGACATCCCTAGCGCCCGTGAACCGCATCCGACAGGCGCTCGAGGGCGGTGTCGAGCGTCCGATCGTTCTTGGCGAAACAGAACCGTACCACCGAAGTGACCGGCTCTTCCTCGTAGAACGCCGACACCGGGATCGCCGCGACCTTGTAATCGGTGACGATCCGCTTGCAGAACGCCTCGTCGGTCTCGTTGAGGCCGAGCGGCGACAAATCGACGGTGAGGAAATAGGTTCCCTGCGAGCGGATCACCGGAAAGCCGATGCTGGACAGCCCCTGCGCCAGCCGGTCTCGGCTGCGGGCGAGATCCTTGCGCATCCCCAGGAAGTAATCGTCGCTCTTGCCGAGACCGTAGGCGACGGCGACCTGCAGGTTCGGTGCGGTCGTGAACGCCAGGAACTGATGCACCTTGGCGGCGACCCGCAGTAGCTTCGGTGCGGCGCAGACGAAGCCGACTTTCCAGCCGGTGAGCGAGAAGATCTTGCCGGCCGAGCCGATCTTGATGGTGCGGTCGCGCATCCCGGGGATGGTGATCAGCGGAATGTGGCTGAGGCCGTCGAAAGTGACGTGCTCCCACACCTCGTCGCAGATCGCCACCGCGTCGAACTCCTGGCAGAACCGCGCCAGAAATTCGAGATCTTCGCGCGGATACACCACCGCGGCCGGGTTCAGCGGGTTGTTGAAGACGATCGCCTTGGTCTTGGCGTTGAACACCCGCCGCAGCGATTCCTCGGTGATTCGCCAATGCGGCGGCTCAAGCCGGACCAGGCGCGGAATCCCGCCAGCCTGGCGGATGATCGGAAGATAGGAATCGTACACCGGCTGAAACACGATGACTTCGTCGCCGGGCTCGACCACCGACAGGATGGCGCTCGCCAGCGCTTCCGTGGCGCCCGAGGTCACCATCACCTCGGTCATCGGATCGAGCTGGACGCCGTGCCAATGCGCGTAGTGCGTCGAGATCGCCTGGCGCAGCTCCGGCAGCCCCATCATCGACGGGTATTGGTTATAGCCGTTCAGCACAGCGTCGGCGGCGGTGCGACGGATGTCCTCCGGCCCCGGATCGTCGGGGAAGCCCTGCCCGAGATTAATCGCGTCGTTGTCGCGCGCGAGCTGCGACATCGCTTCGAACACGGTGACCGGCAGATCGGCGAAGACCTTGTTGCTCATCGGACGGACGTCATGATGCGGATCAACGGCCCGGCTTGGTCGGCAGACCGGCCGCCTTCCAGCCCAGGATGCCACCGGCCAGATGCCGGGTGTAGGGCAGCCCGGCAGACTGAGCGGCCAGCGACGCCGTCACCGAGCGTTTGCCGGAGCGGCAGGCGAACACCACCTGCTTGCCGTTTGGCTCAGGTATCGCCTTGGGGTCGAACGTCGACAGCGGTGCAACTACGGCGTCGGGATAGGCTTCCGCGGCGACCTCGTTCGGCTCCCGGACATCGACCAGCAGATAACGTCCTTCGGCGACGCCCTGCTGAACGTCCTGCGCCGTCAAATCTTCAACCTGGCCCACCACTCTCAGTTCTCCCGCGATCGCACTGCCCGGATCGATGAGCGCAACAACGAGCACCATGCTCGGCAACTGCGCCGCAAGGGTTGCGCCTAGCGTGAGGAAAATCAAGCTCCGCAGCGGGTTGGTGGTCATCTTCGCTGGATAAGCGAACCCGCGACGAAAATCATCGCCGATTTCGTCGCAGGCCAAACGGCCGCTACGGCTTCATGCCGGGCGGCAGTGCCGGGCTCTCGCGCATCAGCGTGATCGTCACCCGGCGGTTGGCGGCGATCGAAGGGTCTTCGGGGAACAACGGCTGGCTGTCCGACTTGCCGGTCACGGCGAAGATATGCGAGCCCGGCAACCCTTCCCGCTCGAGGATCTGGCGAACCGAATTGGCGCGGTCGGAGGACAGGTCCCAGCCGTTGTAGTCGCTGCGTTCCGGCAACAGGCCGGACGAGGTGTGACCGACGATCGAGATCCGCAGCGGCGTGGCACGCAGCGGCACGGCAAGACGTTGCAGCAGCAGGCGGGTGCGCTCGAACGGCACCCGGGAGCCGTCGGCGAACATCGAGCGGCCGTCCTGATCCATGATCTCGAGGTTGAGCCCCTGCTTGGTCTCCTCGAACATGATGTTCTTCGACAGTTCGGCGATTTCCGGCATGTTCTGGAGTGCCTGCCGCAGCGACGCGGAGGCCAGCGCGAACTCGCGATCCTCCTTGGTGTTGATGCCTTCGTCGCGCGTCACCTCGCCGGGCGACGGCTTGGCAGTCGACAGCTCCGGATTGACGTGTTCGGTATTCTTGACCTTGCCGCGGGTGGGCAGCCCGTCGTTTTCGATGATGCCGGAATAGCGCGCGTCGGACTGCACGCCGAACGCCTCGCGCATCGAGCCGGCGACGATCTTCAGTTTCTGCGTATCCTGGGTCGAAAACGCCACCAGCATGACGAAGAACGCCAGAAGCAACGCCATCAGGTCGGCGAACGTCACGAACCAGCCGTGACCGCCGTGTGCCTCCTCGCGCTTCTTCTTGGCCATCGCTCGCTATCCGGGATGCTTCGGCCGATTAAGCTGGGACGCTCTCGTTCTCTTCATGTCGATGCTTTTCAGGGAGATAGGCAAGCAGCATCTCTCTGACCAGCGTCGGGCTCTTGGAGTCACGGATCATCAGAATGCCGTCGATGATCAGCGTTCGATTGGTTTCCTCGTCGACCAGCTTGCCGTGCAGCTTGTCGGCGATCGGCAGACAGATCAGGTTCGCCACCACGGCGCCGTACAAGGTCGCGAGCAGCGCCACCGCCATGAACGGGCCGAGCTTGGACGGATCGGACATGTTGGAAAACATCTGCACCATGCCGAGCAACGTGCCGATCATGCCGAACGCCGGCGCGCAGTCGCCGATCGCCCGATAGATCTTCGAGCCTTCGTTGAGGTGCAGCAGGAAGTTGTCGCGGTCGCGCTCGAGATTGTCGCGAATGAACTCGATGTCGTAGCCGTCAGCGACGTAGCGGATGCCCTTGGCGAGGAACGGATCGTCGGCCTCGACCTTTTCCAGTCCCACGGGCCCCGACTTGCGGGCGATCTCGGCGATGTTGGCGAGTTCGTCGACCAGGTCACGTGCCGACAGATTGCTCATCGTGAACGCAAACTTCGCGCCGAGCGGAAGGCCGTGCAGCATCGCCGACAGCGGAAAGCGGATGAGCGTCGCAGCGAACGAACCACCGAAGATAACAATGACCGCATGGATGTCGTAAAACATCCCGAAATTGCCGCCCATCAGAATGAGCGAAGACACGACGGCAGCGCCCGCGGCCAGGCCCAGGAGTGTGGCGAGATCCATTCTTGTACTCCGACACGCACACGCACGCGCCGGCCCGCGCCGGCGGCGGCGCAGCGAATTCTGTGCTGCGCCGGCTCACCGTAAGCAGCCGCCATTAAAGACGCGTAAAGTTAACCGGGCGCTGGCGTGATTGCCGCCGCGGTAACCATGGCGCGCGGCAACGAGCTATTCACTTCTTCGGCGGCGCCCTGGTTATTCTCCGAGGCCGGAGGCACCGATGGCTGCGCCGACGGCGCGGTGCTGATCACCATGGCCGCGGGTTCTCCCGGCGGCTCACGCGCGCGGCGAACGCTTCAGTTCAGCCGCGCCGGCCGGTCGTCATCGCGTGGCACCGGGTCGTTGACCACCAGGGTCGGCTTTTGGCCGCCTCCCGAGGGGACATCAGCCTTGGCGGTCTGCGCGGCCGCGTTGCGCTGATGATCGCGATACGACCGCCAGCCGACCGGCAGGCTGAGCAGATAGAGCACAGAGCATGCCGACAGGATGTGCCACGGGTAGCCGATCAAAAGCGCGACAAACAGCACCACTGATACGAATACCGGCAGCACCATCTCGGGCGCCACCCGCAGCCGCACCGCCTTGCCCGAGAACACCGGCAACCGCGACACCATCAGGAACGCAATCAGGAGCGTATAGACGGCCGTCAGGACCGCAGGCGGGGTCGGAGCGCCGAGGAAGCCCATATAGACCGGCAGCAACACGGTGATCGCGCCGGCCGGCGCCGGCACCCCGGTGAAGAAATTAGCGGCGAAGGCCGGCTTGTTGGGATCGTCCATGGTGGCGTTGAAACGCGCCAGACGCAGCCCCCCGCTGATCGCGAACACCATCGCGGCGATCCAGCCGACATTGTTGAGGTCGTGGAGCTGCCAAAAATACAGGATCAGGCCGGGCGCGACGCCGAAATTGACGAAATCGGCCAGACTGTCGAGCTCGGCGCCGAATTTCGACTGGCCCTTGATCATCCGGGCGACCCGGCCGTCGATGCCGTCGAGCACGGCCGCGAACACGATGGCGGCGACCGCCAGCTCCATCCGGCCCTCGGTCGCCAGCCGGATCGCGGTCAGACCGGCGCAGATCGCCAGCAGGGTAATGACATTCGGCACCAGCAGGCGGACCGGGATCGGCCCGAACCTGCGCCGCGGCGTCTCAGGGGAATTCAGATCGAAAGGCATCGGTTTCGCTCTCGTCTCGGAACCACCATCCTGATCGGCCATCATGGCATCCTTCGGGCCAGTCCTGCGCGATCTTCAATCGGTCCGGAACGTCCGGCCGGCGTCGCTGCCCTTGAGGTCGGCCAGCACGGTTTCGCCGGCGAACGCGGTCTGCCCTTCGGCGACCAGCGGCTTGGTGCCCTCGGGCAGATAGACGTCGAGCCGCGAGCCGAACCGGATCAGGCCGAATCGCTCGCCGGCAACCAGAGGCTGCCCCTCGCGAACGAACGACACGATCCGCCGGGCGACCAGCCCGGCAATCTGGATCACGCCGATCTGGCCGTGTTCGGTGGAGAGCACCATCGAATTGCGCTCGTTGTCTTCGCTGGCCTTGTCCAGTTCGGCGTTCACGAACTTGCCCGGCGAATACACGATCCGCTCGATCCGGCCGGCCACCGGGCTGCGGTTCACGTGGCAGTTGAACACGCTCATGAAGATCGAGACCCGCGGCAGCGGCTTGGCGCCGAGACCCAGCTCCGGCGGCGGGATGATATCGACCACCATCGACACCCGGCCATCGGCCGGCGATACCACCAGCCCGTCGCGGACCGGGGTCGTGCGCGCCGGATCGCGGAAGAAATAGGCGCACCAGATCGTCAGCACGGTGCCGATCCAGCCGAGCGGCGACCAGATCCAGAACAGAATGAGGGTCGCCAGAGCGAAGCCGCCGACGAACGGATAGCCCTCCCGGTGAATCGGCGGGATCTGGGCGCGGACGGAATTGACGATGGACATCGGAGGTCCCCTAACTTCGAAAGCCTTTTGGCGGGCGCTGCAACACGATTACTCCGCCGCGGCAGAACTTGCCAGATCATCGTCGGGCTTGGTCCGCCGGACGGACGAATCCGGAGGAAGGTCCTCCGTCTCCTGTTGACGAATCGGCGGCTGTTCATCGCCGATCAGTGCCAGCCGCTCGCGCGCTTCCTCGGCCTCACGCTGCCTGTTCCACATGCTGGCGTACAGTCCGCCCGCGGCGAGCAATTGCGTGTGGGTGCCGCGTTCGGCGATCCGGCCCTGGTCGAGCACAATGATCTCGTCGGCGCTGACGATGGTCGACAGACGGTGCGCAATCACCAGCGAGGTGCGGTTTTGTGCCACACGCTCCAGCTCGCCCTGAATTTCGTGCTCGGTATGACTGTCGAGCGCCGAGGTCGCCTCGTCCAGCACCAGAATCGGCGGCGCTTTGAGAACGGTTCGCGCGATCGCCACACGTTGCTTCTCGCCACCGGACAATTTCAGGCCGCGCTCGCCGACCTCGGTGTCGTAACCTTTCGGCGACGCCTTGATGAAGGCATCGATCTGCGCGGTCTTGGCAGCCTCCTCCACCTCGGCGTCGGTGGCGTCCCAGCGGCCATAGCGGATGTTGTAGCGGATGGTGTCGTTGAACAGCACGGTGTCCTGCGGCACCATGCCGATCGCGGAGCGCAGCGAGGTCTGGGTGACGTCGCGGATGTCCTGACCGTCGATCGTAATCCGGCCGCCAGAGACGTCGTACAGCCGGAACAGCAGCCGCGAGATCGTCGACTTGCCGGCCCCCGAGGGTCCGACGATCGCCACGGTCTTGCCGGCCGGGACTTCGAAATTGAGGCCCTTCAGGATCGGCCGCGACGGATCGTAGGCGAACCGCACGTCCTCGAACCGAACGGTGCCGGCTTCGACCGCGAGCGGCTTGGCACCGGCACGATCCTCGACCTCCGGCTTGCGCGACAGCACCGCGAACATCTTCTCGATATCGATGATCGCCTGCTTGATCTCGCGATACACCATGCCCATGAAGTTCAGCGGCTGATAGAGCTGAAGCATCATCGCGTTGATCATCACGAAGTCGCCGACCGTGTTGGTGCCGTTGCGCACTCCGGAGGCGCACATCAGCATCGTCGCCGTCAGCCCGAAGGTGAAGATCACCGCCTGCCCCGCATTGAGCACCGCGAGGGACGTGTAGGTCGAAACGCTGGCGTCTTCGTAGTGCCGCATCGACTTGTCGTAGCGCTTCGCCTCGCGCTCCTCGGCGCCGAAATACTTCACCGTCTCGTAGTTGAGCAGCGAGTCGATCGCCTTCTGGTTGGCGTCGCTGTCGGAATCGTTCATGCGGCGGCGGATGCCGATCCGCCACTCGGTCGCCTTGTAGGTGTACAGCATGTAGAACACCACGGTGACCATCACGGTCGCGACGTAGCGCCAGTCGAACTGCCACAGCAGCACCGCCATCACCAGCGACAGCTCGATGATCGTCGGCACCAGTTGCAGGATCACCATCCTGACGATTACTTCGATGCCGAGCCGGCCGCGCTCCAGTACCCGCGTCAGCCCGCCGGTCTTGCGCTCGAGGTGAAACCGCAGCGACAGATCGTGCATGTGCACGAAGGTGCGATAGGCAAGTTTGCGGACCGCATGCATCGCCACCTTGGCGAACACGCCGTCGCGCCATTGCGTCAGCACCACCATCAGCGCCCGCACCAGGCCGTAGCTCGCGGTCAGCGCCAGCGGCGACGCGACCAGCCACAGCGTCCAGTTCGACGGCTCGATCGGCGCGGTATCGGCGCCGGTCAGCGCGTCGATCGCCCATTTGAACGTGAACGGCACCACCAGCGTCGCCGCCTTGGCGACGATCAGCAGCACGATCGACCACACCACCCGCATCTTCAGGTCCGAGCGGTCGCCGGGCCAGATATACGGCCACAAATGCAGCAGCGTGCCGCCGAGCGTCGCCTTCTGCGCCGTCGCGTCTTCCGGAATCGCGACAGGAGAGCCGCTGCTCGAATGCGAGTGAGGGTGAGCCATCAACAAGTGCCTGAGAAAAGTCCGAGGGCCGAATCCGGACTGGCGACCAAAGTGGTCCGCCGAGTCCGCCTGTCATATAGTGTTTCGTCTTCGCGGTGCACCCTGAAGCGGCGATTCTTTACGACATAACAGACTGTTGCAGGGACATGGCGGCGCCCCGTCTTGACGCTGTCATCGCACGGTGCCACATCCGCCCCATGAGCGAGATCAAGACCGTCTGCGTCTATTGCGGCTCCGGGCCCGGCAGCAATCCCCGTTTTCTCGAAGCCGCCACCGCATTCGGCAAGGAACTCGCCGACCATGGCGTCGGGCTGGTTTACGGCGGTGGCGCAATCGGGCTGATGGGCGCGGTGGCCACTTCGGTGCTCGATCACGGAGGCTCGGTCACCGGCATCATCCCCGGTTTCCTCAGCGCCAAGGAGATCGCGCTCGACCGCGTCTCCGAGCTGATCGTCACCGAGGACATGCACGAGCGCAAGCGGCTGATGTTCGAGCGCTCCGACGCCTTCGTGGCGCTCCCGGGCGGTATCGGCACGCTGGAAGAACTGGTCGAGCAGATGACGTGGCAGCAACTCGGCCGCCACACCAAGCCGATCCTGATCGCCGACATCGACGGCTTCTGGCAGCCGCTGCTGGAGTTGCTGGCGCACATGCGCGCCACCGCTTTCATCCGACCGTCGCTCTCGGTCGAAATTCTGAAAGCCAACGAAGTTGCCGAGATTCTGCCGATGCTGCGAGCCGCAGCGGCGCCCACGCCTGCGCGCGCGATGCCGCGTGAGATCGCCGAGAGGCTGTAGGCCGCAAGCGCCCTGCTGCTGTCGAGCTGCCGCTCACGATATCGGCTCGGGTACCAGGCCACTCGTAACGAGATACCTCACACCTTTCCGACAAACCGTTGCGATCTAAGGAGTCGGCCCGAGTTGAGGCGAGGCGGCGACGCGCCTAGCGTCGCACCGCAACAAACCTTGAATCGAGTCTGACATGTCCCATCCCCGCGGCGGCACCGCCAAGACCCTGGCTTTTCTCGCCGCCTCGGCGCTGATCGTGATCGGAGGTGCGGCGCTGTGGATGATCCAGCCGCCCGCCATCGACGCCAGGCTCGAGGCGGTCGCGGTCAAGGCCGATCCCGATCTGATCAAGCGCGGCGAATACATCGCGCAGGCCGGCGACTGCGTCGCCTGTCACACCGCCCCCGGCGGCACGCCGATGGCGGGCGGCCTCAAGCTCGACACGCCGTTCGGCAGCCTGTGGTCGACCAACATCACGCCCGATCGCGACACCGGCATCGGCAACTGGTCGTTCGGCGAGTTCGACCGCGCGATGCGCAAGGGCGTCGCCGCGGACGGGCACAATCTGTATCCGGCGATGCCGTATCCGTCCTACGCCAAGATCAGCAGCGACGACATGGTGGCGCTGTGGGCGTATCTGACCAAGGGCCTCGCGCCGGTGGCACAGGCCAATCGCGCGCCGGAAATGAGCTTCCCGTTCAACATGCGGATCGGGCTGGCGTTCTGGAACGTCGCCTTCCTCGATACGTCGCCGTTCAAGCCCGAGCCGAACCAGGACGCCGTGTGGAATCGCGGCGCGTATCTGGTCCAGAGCCTCGGTCATTGCGGCGCCTGCCACACCCCGCGCGGCATCGCCTTCCAGGAGAAGGCGATGAGCGACGCCGGACCGAACGGGCGCGATTATCTCGCCGGCGCCAAGGTCGAACATTGGAATGCGCTGAACCTGCGCGGGCTGTGGACCGTGCCTGACACCGTTCAGATGCTGAAGACCGGTCAGAACCGCTTCGCCACTGCGGCCGGCGGCATGACCGACGTGATCCGGCATTCGACCCAGCACATGACCGATCAGGATCTCACCGCGATCGCCACCTATCTGAAGGCGCTGCCGACCGACCGGCCGGCGCCGGCGGTCGCCGTGGCCGAAGTGCCGGCCTCCACCTACACCACACCCGGCGGACTCGGTTACACGCAATTCTGCGCCGATTGCCATCGCGGCGACGGCGCCGGGGTTCCCGGCGTGTTTCCGCCGCTCGCCGGCAACCCGACGATCGCGGCGAATGATCCGGCGACGCTGGTACACATCACCCTCACCGGCTGGAAGACGACTCCGACCGCGGCGTATCCGCGGGTGTGGACGATGCCGTCCTTCGCCCGCCTCGCCGATCGCGAGATCGCCGACATCCTGAGCTTCGTGCGCGCAAGCTGGGGCGGCGGCGGCGGCGCCGTCACCGTCGCGGAGATCGCAGCCGCGCGAGCCGCGCTCGATCCCAAGATCGACACCTCGCGGTTCGAGACGCCGCGGATCGCCGATATCCTGTCGCAGCCGAACGCCGAGCAGTTGGTGCGCGGGATGCGGCTCAACGCCGAGACCCACACGCTGCTGCCCAACCATGTCGGCAACGATCTGAATTGCAGCTCGTGCCATCTCAACGCCGGCACCGTCGCCGACGGCAGTCCGTATGTCGGCGTCGCGGCGTTCTTCCCGAGCTATGCGCCGCGTGCCGGCCGCGTCATCACGCTGGAGGACCGCATCAACGGCTGCTTCCTGCGCTCGATGAACGGCAAGCCGCTGCCGGTCGACGGTCCCGACATGAAGGCGATGGTGGCGTATTTCGACTGGATGCAGGGCTCGACCAAGCCGCAAGACAAGGTGCCGGGCCGCGGCGTCGGCAAGGTGGATCAGTCGCTGGTGCCCAATCTCGACAACGGCAAGGAGATCTACGTCGCCCGCTGCGCCGTTTGTCACGGCAACGATGGCGAAGGGCTGAAGGACGCAGCCGGTCGCGTGGTGTATCCGCCGCTGTGGGGACCGCGCTCGTTCAATATCGGCGCCGGCATGGCCCGGACCTACACGGCGGCCGCCTTCGTCAAGCGCAACATGCCGATCGCCAGCCACGACAAATTCCCGCTCGGCCAGGGTGAATTGACCGACCAGGAAGCGATCGACGTCGCCGCCTATTTCAGCCAGATGGACCGGCCCGACTTCGCCGGCAAGGTCAAGGACTGGCCGAAGGATCCGAAGCCGAAGGACGCGCGCTACTGATCGCCGCGACCGCTACGCGTCCCGTCATCGTGCCCCGAGCGTCGGCCCGGGGTCGAAGATCTTGCCGGGGTTGAGAATGCCCTTGGGGTCGAGAGCCTGCTTCAGCGTGCGCATCAGTGCGATCTCGTTGGCGCTGCGGCTGACATAGAGATACGGCTTCTTTTCCAGGCCGATGCCGTGCTCGGCCGAGACCGAGCCGTTACAGGCGGCGAGCGGCCGGTACACCAAGGCTTCGACCTTGGGCCGCAGCGCGAGATACTCCATCGGCTTGACCTGCACGACGACGTGCAGATTGCCGTCGCCGAGATGACCGAAGATCCACAGCCGGTGATCTCCGATCTCGCTGTCCAGCGTCTCGCGTAAGGTGTCGGCATAGCCTTCCATCGCGGCGATCGGCAGCGAGACGTCGAACACGATCGGCATGCCGCCCTGCAGCACTTGACCGACATCGTCGCGGAGCGCCCAGAACGAGCGGCAATCCTCTTCCGATTGCGCGATCGCAGCGTCGGCGATCAGCCCGGATTCCAGCGCCGCCTCCATTGCCGCGGTGAAGCGCTGGCCGTCCAGTTCCTGATCGGAGCCTTGGCTTTCGACCAGCACGTAGTAGGCGTGGTCCTGCCCGATCGGCGGCCGCCCCTTGGCGGGCGGGCTGGTGACCAGCCGGTAGAACGACTGCCACATCACCTCGAACGCCGACAGCGTGCCGCCGAGGGCGCGGTCGCAGTGCTTCAGGAACTTCGCCACCGCATCGAAGCTGTCGAGACCGACGAACGCCATGTTGGTGGCGAGCGGCTTTTCGCGCAGCCGCAGCACCAGCCGCGTGATCACGCCGAGCGTACCTTCCGAGCCGATGAACAACTGCTTCAGATCGTAGCCGGCGTTGTTCTTGATCAGATGGTTGAGCGACGACAGCACGGTGCCGTCGGCGAGCACCACTTCGAGGCCGAGGATCATCTCGCGTGTCATGCCGTAGCGGATCACACGGTTGCCGCCGGCATTGGTGGCGGCATTGCCGCCGAGCGTGGCGGTGCCACGCGAGCCGAGATCGAGCGGAAACGCCAGATCGTGTTTGTCGACCTCGTCCTGCAGCGCCTGCAGCGGCACGCCGGCCTGCACCACGGCGGTGCGCTGCTTCGGATCGATCTCCTCGATCGTCCGCATCCGCTCCAGCGACAGAATCACTTCGCTGGGCTCGGCATCGGCGCCGTGAACGAGGCCGGTCAGGCCGCCGTGGGTGACGACGTGAACACCATTGGCGTGGCACCAGCGCAGGATCTCCGACACCTGCTGCGTCGAGGTCGGCCGCACCAGCGCCGCGGCCTTCAGCGTATCGAACCGATAGGTGCCGGCGGAGCGCTTCGACAGCTCGGCGGCCTCGAGCACGCCGCCGTCGCCGACGATGGTCCGGAGTGTGCCGACGATATCCTGGGTCATCGGCCGCTCCCTCAGATCAAGGCTTCGATCAGCCGCGGACCGCGCTGGCTCATCGCCGAAGCGTATTGCGCGGAGAATTCCTCGGCGGTGGTGGCGCGGCTGGTTTCGACGCCGAGACCTTCGGCGATCTTCATCCAGTTCATTTCCGGATTGTGCAGATCGAGCATCGACAGCGCATTGGCGCCGGCGCCGGAGGCACCGACCCGCTGCAGCTCGATGTTGAGGATCGCGTAGGAGCGATTGGCGTAGATCACCACGGTGACATCGAGCTTTTCGCGCGCCATCGTCCACAGCGCCTGCATGGTGTACGCGGCGCCGCCGTCGCCGTGCGGACACACCACTTTGCGATCCGGCGCCGCGATCGCCGCGCCGATCGCCAGCGGCAGCCCCTGCCCGATCGAGCCGCCGGTCAGCGGCAGATGGGTGTGCGGCCGCGCCTTCGGCAGGATCATCTGGAACGGCAGCCCGGAGGTGTTGGCTTCCTCGGCGTAGATCGCGTGGTCGGGCGTCAGATGCGCAATCGCCTGCGCGACGCCGAGCGAATTGAGCTTGCCCTTCGGAAGATCGGGCAACACGAGCTGAGTCCGAGCCGCGGGCTCGGCCGGCGCGTCGACCGCGGCGGCGAGATCCTTCACCGCCTGCGCGCCATCTTCATGCGGCTGCGCCAGATAGTCGATCAGGCAACCGTCCGGCGCGCCCCAGCTCGGCTTGCCCGGATAGGCGAAGAACGACACCGGCGGCTTGGAGCCGACCAGGATCAGTTGCTCGACGTCCTTGAGGAACGCGGTGATCTGCTCCGAGAAATACGGGATACGCTCGAGTGGGACGCGGCCGGCACCGAGTTCGGTCTGCGGCGCGAAGGTGTCGCACAGCAGCCGGACCCCGGTCTTGGCCGCGACCCGTCCGGCCGCCTCCAGCGCATCGCCGAGCAGCGCCGATCCGCGCAGCAGCAGCGCAGACTTCTTGCCGTTTGAGAGCAGCTTGGCGATTGCCTCGACGGTGTCGGCCGCAACCTTGGCCGGGCCGATCTCCGGCAGCTTGTGCGCTGCGCGCGCCGCCGGATTCCAGGCGACGTCCGCCGGCATGATCAGCGTGGCGATGCCGCCCGGCGCCGCGCAAGCCGCCTGCACCGCGCGCGCGGTATCGCTCGCCACCGCCCCGGCGCTCTTGGATTCATGGATCCAGCTCGACACCGGCCGCGCGAAGCCGGCGATGTCGGAGGTCAGCGGCGCGTCGTATTGCAGGTGATAGGCGGCGTGGTCTCCGACGATGTTGACGATCGGCGTCGCGGCGCGGCGGGCGTTGTGCAGATTGGCAAGGCCGTTGGCGAGGCCGGGGCCGAGATGCAGCAGGTTCACCGCCGGCTTGCCGGCGATCCGGCCGTAGCCGTCGGCGGCGCCGGTGACCACGCCTTCGAACAGGCACAGTACCGGCCGCATCCCGCTGACCGAATCCAGCGCCGCGACGAAGTGCATTTCCGAGGTGCCTGGATTGGCGAAACACACCTCGACGCCGCAATTCACCAGCGTCCGCACCACCGACTGTGCGCCGTTCATTCCCTCACCCACCACGCGTCTTCCCCCTGCGGCCGGCGTCGACTGCGCCGGGCTATGATCTGTTTGGGGGATATGTTGTCAGTGGGATGCGGAGATGACAACCGCCAGGACAAAATTGTGTCGGCGGTCATGACCGGAAGCGGAGCCGACGAAGCAATTCAGAGCCCTGGCACTGGGCCTTGGATTGCCTCGCCTTCGGCTCGCAATGACGGGGAAAGGTACCTAATTCCCAGTCGACGTTATTCAGGCGGACAGCACCGCTTCGGCATCACACCGGCGCGTTCGACTGCACCAGCTTGTAGACGACCGAATCCATCAGCGCCTGGAACGACGCGTCGATGATGTTCGGCGACACGCCGATCGTGGTCCAGCGCCGGCCGTCCTCGTCCTCGCTCTCGATCAGCACCCGAGTGACGGCCTCGGTGCCGCCATTGAGGATACGGACGCGGTAATCGACCAGCTTCAGGCCCTCGATGTACTTCTGGTACTTGCCGAGATCCTTGCGCAGCGCGACGTCGAGCGCGTTGACCGGGCCGTTGCCTTCGGCGGCCGAGATCAGCGTCTCGCCGTCGACCTCGACCTTGATCACCGCCATCGCCACGGTGACGCGCTGGCCGTGCGAGTTGTAGCGCTGCTCGACATTGACGTCGAACTTATCGACCCGGAAGAACTCCGGCACGGTGGCGAGCGTGCTGCGCGCGAGCAGATCGAACGAGGCGTTGGCGGACTCGTAAGCGTAGCCGGCCGCCTCTCGTTCCTTCAGCTTCTCGACCAGACGCGACAGCCGCGGATCGTCGCGATCGAACTGGATATTGGTGCGCGCCAGCTCGGCCAGCACGTTGGACTTGCCGGCCTGATCCGACACCAGCACCTTGCGATGATTGCCGACCGACTCCGGCGGCACATGCTCGTAGGTCTGCGGATCCTTCAGCACCGCCGAGGCGTGGATGCCGGTCTTGGTGACGAAGGCGCTGCCGCCGACATAAGGCGCGTGCGGATTGGGGGCGCGGTCGAGGATGTTGTCGAGCGCGCGCGACACCTGCACCAGGCTCGCCAGCTTGTCGTCGGAAACGCCGATCTCGAACTTGTCGGCGAATTCTTTTTTCAGCTTCAGCGTCGGGATCATCGAAACCAGATTGGCGTTGCCGCAGCGCTCGCCGAGGCCGTTCAGCGTGCCCTGGATCTGCCGCGCACCGGCCCGCACCGCGGCGAACGAATTCGCCACCGCCTGCTCGGTGTCGTTATGGGCATGGATGCCGACATGCGCGCCGGGGATGTGCTTGACCACTTCGCCGACGATCGCCTCGACCTCGTCCGGCATGGTGCCGCCGTTGGTGTCGCACAGCACCACCCAGCGGGCGCCGGACTCATACGCCGCCTTGGCGCATTGCAGCGCGAACTCCGGATTGGCCTTGTAGCCGTCGAAGAAATGCTCGCAATCGACCAGCACCTCGCGGCCTTTTTCCTTGGCCAGCGAAACGCTGTCGCGGATCGAGGCGATGTTCTCCTCGTTGGTGGTCTCCAGCGCGACCCGGACCTGATACTCCGACGACTTGGCGACGAAGCAGATCGCATCCGCCTTCGCATCCAGCAGCATCGCGATGCCGGGATCGTTCGAGGCCGAGCGGCCGGGCCGCCGGGTCATGCCGAACGCCGCGAAGGTGGCGCGTTCGAGGTTCTGCTCGGCACCGAAGAAATCGGTATCGAGCGGATTGGCGCCGGGGTAGCCGCCTTCGACATAGTCGATGCCGAGATCGTCGAGCAGCGAGGCGATCAGCTTCTTGTCGTGCAAGGTGAAGTCGACGCCGTTGGTCTGGGCGCCGTCGCGCAGCGTGGTGTCGTACAGATAGAGACGTTCGCGGCTCATGAGGAGGCTCCGGGCGCGGCGGAATCCGCCAGCGATTTGGTCATCGTGGTGTTGGCGAGCCATTCGCCATTGATCGAGACGGTGTTGCGCTGCTTGGCGACGTAGCCACGCTTGGCGAAGAATTCGGCGGCATTGTCGCTGGCGTCGACGGTGAGGATCAGCGTGCCGCGTGCGCCGGCGAGCTTTTCCAGCGCATCGATCAGCGTCGCGCCGACACCGCGGCCGACGTAGTCGGGATGCACGAACAGCATGTCGATATGGTCGGCTCCCTTCAGCGAAGCGAAGCCGACCGGCACACCCTGCAGCGTCGCGATCAGCGTGAGCTGGCCGGCGAGACGCGCGGCGAATTTCGCGTCGTCGTCGGCCGCCGAGGCCCAGGCCTCCTGCTGCTCCTCGCTGTAGTCGTCCGCGGTGAGCTGCTCGACCGCCGCCACGAAGATCGCCGCGGTGACCGCCGCGTCCTCGGGCAGATACGGCCGCAGCGCCGGTCTTGCGCTGGTGCTCATCACCAGAACCCGTACAGCTTGAGCACCAGCGCCGTGGCGCCGCCGAGCAGCACGATCTTCAGCGCGATGTAGTACAGCCAGTGCTTCGGAAACGGCGTATCAGGCCGCCCGGTCGGCTTCTGCTCAGTCATCGCGCGATCTCCGTTGATAGTCTTGCTGCGACTGCAGTCACGCTCGTCATTCCGGGATGCGCTGCGCCAGCAGCGCAGACCCGGAATCCCGAGGTTGTGGCGACGAGATTCCGGGTTCGCCCGCTGCGCGGGCGCCCCGGAATGACGCGGTGAGGCACTGCATCGCCACACACCGACGTCATGCGCAAGCAGGCCAAGCCTGCGGAGCCGAAGCCCCTTCGGCGCGGCGAAGGCCCTCGCATCCATCGCAAGCACGCCAAGCGCCGTCATTCCGGGATGCGCTGCGCCAGCAGCGCAGACCCGGAATCCCGAGGTTGTGGCGACGAGATTCCGGGTTCGCCCGCTGCGCGGGCGCCCCGGAATGACGGGGTAAGACCTGCCACTCACCGCGCCAGCTCCCACGTCGTCACCGGCTTGCCGTTCTCGTCCTTGCCGTCCTTCAGCACCACGCCCATCGCGGCGAGTTCGTCGCGGATGCGGTCGGACTCTTTCCAGTCCTTGTTGGCACGGGCGGCAGTGCGGGCTTCGATCAGCGACTTCGCGGTCGCATCGAGATCGACCGGAGCGCGGACCACCGGATTGATCCCCAACAACTGCATCGCACCGCGGAGCTCGTCCGTCTTGCCGGCACGGCGCAGCGCGTGCAGCTCGGCAATCATCTTCGGCGTGTTGAGGTCGTCGGTCAGCGCGGCGATCACTTCGTCGCAACGTGCGGGCGTCGCATCCTTGGTGAACTCCGACCAGTCGAGGATCGCCTTCTCCGCCTCGTGCAGCGCGTCCACGGTCCAATCAATCGGCTGCCGATAATGCGTCTTCAGCATTGCGAGCCGCAGCGTCGCGCCATCCCACGACCGTCCGCCGAACTTCTCCGTCGCCAGCAGCTCCCTGATCGTGATGAAGTTGCCGAGGCTCTTCGACATCTTCTCGCCTTCGACCTGCAGGAAGCCGTTGTGCATCCAGGTTTGCGCCATCCGCTCGGTGTGGAAGGCGCAGCAGCTTTGCGCCACTTCGTTCTCGTGGTGCGGGAAGACCAGATCGATGCCGCCGCCATGGATGTCGAAGGTCTCGCCGAGGTGCTTCCACGACATCGCCGAGCACTCGATGTGCCAGCCGGGGCGGCCCGGCATGGCGATGCCGGCCGGCGACGGCCACGACGGCTCGCCGGGCTTCGACGGCTTCCACAGCACGAAGTCGGTGGCGTCGCGCTTGTACGGCGCGACATCGACGCGGGCGCCGGCGATCATCTCGTCGAGCGAGCGGTTGGCGAGCGATCCGTAGCGCGGCAGCACGCCGTTGGCGGCGTTCATCGCGCTCGGAGAGAACAGCACGTGGTCCTGCTCGACATAGGCGAAGCCGCCGGCGACCAGCTTTTCGATGATGCTGCGCATCTCGCCGATATGCTCGGTGGCGCGCGGCTCGACGGTCGGCCGCAGGCAGCCGAGCGCATCGACGTCGTCGTGGAATTGCCGCTCGGTCTGCTCGGTGACCTTGCGGATCGCCTCGTTCAGCGGCAGACCGGGATAGTCGCGCGCGGCGCGGTCGTTGATCTTGTCGTCGACGTCGGTGATGTTACGGACATATTTGACGTGGCCCTCGCCATAGAGATGGCGCAGCAGCCGGAACAGCACGTCGAACACGATCACCGGCCGGGCATTGCCGATATGGGCGAAGTCGTAGACCGTCGGGCCGCAGACATACATCCGCACATTGGCCGGATCGATCGGCGCGAAGGCGCGCTTCTCCTTCGTCAGCGTGTCGTAAAGGCGCAATTCCATGGATACCCGTCCCCTGCGGCCGGGCGTCCAGTGCTCTCGATAGGAGAAAAGACGGCCTCAGCCAGCGTGTCAGCTAGCTAATAATCTCGCAGCGAATGCAAATGGCGAGGAAACCGTTCATCGCCGCACCATGGCGACCGGCCTTAAATCCGTCAAGTCCGTCGATCGCCGGAGGACGTTGTTCTTTCCGGCCTGTTGTTCTTTCCGGCCCTCAGTGCGGCGCCCGCGCCCGCACCAATGGTCGTGCCCCGCTTTCCGGGGGGTCATCGCCGCCGCCCCGCTCCCGAGAACCGCCCGCTCCGGCCGATCTTGGCCATGATCGGCGTCCGGCCCACGATACCGCCACCATGGTTAACGTTTTTTAACCCTTTTCAGGGTACGGACGGGGGTCATCCTCTCGTTCCTGGTGCTGCACCATGAAACTGATACCTGCCTTCCTTGCCGGCGCGGCGCTGCTTGCGACGTCGGCGGCTTATGCCGACAGCCGGGTGTTCATCGTCGCCAACCAGCCGGACGGCTACGGCATCGACCTGTGCCTCGCCCGCAGCGAAAAATGCGGCGCCCCGGCGGCGGCGGCGTATTGCCAGTCCCGTGAATTCGCCCAGGCGGTCGCCTATCGCCGGGTCGACCCGGACGAAATCACCGGCGCAGTGCCGAAAACGAACGGCTCGGCCTGCGCCCAGGGCGTCTGCAACGAATACGTCGCAATCACCTGCCAACGCTGACCGCGTCCCGACCGGCCGGCTGCCGGTGGCGGCTTCGCCACAGAGACGCCCCGGAAACGACGTGACCCTGCCGAAAGAAGCGGCTAAGAACCGGGCGTCGCCGCGGGCTCAACGGGAGCTTTCCGCGGCCCGATCGTGCGAATTTGTCGAGGTGATTCGGCGGATCGCCGACGTCATCCCCCGTTCGGATTGCTGAATGCCCGACATGTTCGACTCCGCGACTCGTTTCCGCATGTTCGCCGGCGCTGTCGCACTCGCCGCATCGACGCTGTCTTCCGCCGCGCTCGCCCAGCAGGGCTATCCGCCCCCGTCCGGCTACAACTCGCCGGGCTATCAGCAGGCGCCGCCCGCCGGCGCGCAGGGCGGCCAGCTCAACCCGCTCTGTCCGCGGCTGGAAGCACAGCTCGCCTCGATCGACCGCGGCAGCATGGATCCGGCCCGCTCCGACCAGATCCGGCGCTTCGAAGACGCCGCCGCCCGCCAGCAGGCCGAGCTCGACCGCGTCGGCATGCAGGCCAAGCGGATGGGCTGCGAAAGCTCCGGATTCTTCTCGCTGTTCAGCGGCCAGTCGGCGCAATGCGGTCCGGTCAACAACCAGATCCAGCAGATGCGCGGCAATCTCGACCAGATCAACTCGTCGCTGGAGCGGCTGCGCAGCGGCGGCCCCGGCGGCAACGATCGCGAAAGCCAACGCCGCGCGGTGATCCAGGCGCTGGCGCAGAACAATTGTGGCCCGCAATATGCCGCGGCCGCGCAGCAGAGTGGTGGCCTGTTCAACAATCTGTTCCAGGGCGGCAACACCGCAGCACCGGGCATGCCGGGCACGGACTACGGTAGCACCGAGGGCGGCACGTTCCGCACCGTCTGCGTCCGCACCTGCGACGGCTATTATTTCCCGATCTCGTTCGCCACGGTGCCGAGCCGGTTCGGCGACGACGAGAGAACCTGCAAGAGCCTGTGCCCCGCCTCCGAGGCGTCGCTGTACGCGTATCGCAACCCCGGCCAAGACATGAATCAGGCGGTGTCGATCAACGGCCAGCCCTACACCTCGCTGCCGAACGCGTTCCGCTATCGCCAGGAATTTAATCCGTCTTGTAGCTGCAAGCAGGCGAACCAGACCTGGGCCGACGCGATGAAGGGCGTCGACGACCGCTCGGCCGCCGAGCACGGCGACATCATCGTCACAGAAGAGAGCGCCAAGAAGCTGTCGGCGCCGCCGGCGCAGCGCACCTCGGCCAAGGGCGGCAAGGCCGCGCCCGCGACCGCGTCCAATCAGCCGGATCCGGGCGCCCCCGCGACCGATCCGAGCAAGATCCGCACCGTCGGTCCGAAATTCTACCAGACCCCGCCGAGTGCGCAGTAGGCCGCGATCAGCGCCGCCTCATAGCCCATCGGAGCTATAGCCTGCCCCGACCGTCCTCCCCTAGCCTTTCGCATCGCGTTGCGGCTCGGGAGGACAGATGCGGATCATCGTGGTGGGCGGCGGCATCGCCGGCATGGGCGCGGCGGATCGGCTGCGTGAAGCCGGCCACGACATCGTCCTGCTCGAACAGGACACCGAAGCCGGCGGCCGCTGCCGCTCAGTGCAATGGCACGGCGTCTGGGCCGTCACCGGCGCGTTCGCCTTCCTCGGCGCCGAGACCAATCTGACCGACCTCGCCCGCAAGCTCGGCATCGATCAGCCCGATGGCATGGTCGACCTCACCGCCGCTCATCAATGGAACGTGCTGGTCGAGCGCAAGCGAACCGTGGCGTTCGGCGCCTTCGACCTGATCAGCGCCGCGAAGCATCCGGCGATTCCACTGCTCGAAAAAGCCAAGCTGCTGGCGACGCTGCCGAAGCTGGCGCAGGTGGCGGTGGCCGGCGATCCGCACGACATCACCACCGCCGCGGCGCTCGACGACGTCAACGCCTGCGAATACTTCCGACGGTTCTCGCCGACCTTCGTCGATTACTTCCTGGAGCCCTGCGTGGCGATGTTCTGCGGCTACGGCGCGGACGACTACTCGCTCGCCTGGACGGCGTGGAGCACCGCCGGAAGACTGTCCTGGTCCGGCGACCAGATCTGGAGCTTCAAGGAACGCGGCGCCGGGCGGATCACCTTCGAGCTCGGCCGCAGCCTCGCCGCCGACCCCAGGGTCGAGGTCCGGCTCGGCTGCCACGCGGCCGAGGTCCGGCATCACGCAAGCGGCGTCGAGGTCGACGTCGTCGCCCAAGGCCGCGCCGAAACTGTCCGCGGCGACGCGGTGGTGATGGCGGTGCCCGGCAACAAGGTGGCGGCGCTGATGCCGGCGCTGGACGCCGAGCGGCACGCGTTCTTCGACGCGATCGACTATGCGGGCCATCACATCGTCTACTATCTGCTCGACCGCCCCAAGGGCGATCTGCTCGACACCTACGTGCTGCCCGCCGCCGACGGCTTCCGCCGCACCGGCAATCTCCGCTTCACCGACATGGGCAACGGCACCACTTTCGCGCATTCGCAGTGGAAGGATTGGGGCTGCCGCCAGCACGCCGGCGCCAGCGCCGCGGAGTTGCTGACGATCGCCTGGGCCGACGTCGTCGACGCGCTGCCGCAGCTCGCCGAAACGCGCGTCATCGACAGCTTCATCTCCCAGCAGCCCGACGCGATCTGCAAGCGGCCGAAGGGCTACATCGGCAAGCTGCGCCGCTTCCGCGATCTCGGCCCGCTGCCGCGGGTGGCGTTCTGCGGCGACTATCTCACCAACAGCACGGTCGGACAGGCGCACTGGTCGGGATTGACGGCCGCACAGGAGCTGATGGCGCGGATCTGAGCGAACGCCCGCAGCGCGCGGCGATCAGCGCGGCTCACCGGACCGCGCATTCCACAGCGCGCTCAGCTCGGTGCGATTTCGCACGCCGGCCTTTTGCAGCACCGCGCGCATCTGGTTCTTGATCGTCCACGGGCTGGTGGCCAGCATCCGGGCGATCGATTTGTTGGAATGGCCGGCCGAAGCCAGCGCCGCGACCTCGCGCTCGCGCGGCGTCAACGCATACAGCGGATCGTTGCCGGCACAGAGCGGCACCGTCGCCGCGCCGCTCGCGATGACGCCATGATACGCCATCTCCAATAGCGGCAGTAGCGCCATCGCCAGCCCGCGGTCACGCTCGTCGAAATCGCCGTGCCCGGCGTCGCGCACCAGACTGAGCGCGCCGACGATGCGGTTCTGCCCGCGCAGCGCCATGATCAGCACGAAACCGGAGCCGCTGCCCGTCAGCAGCGGCTCGCCGGGGAGCGCCGCGCGGCGGGCCGCCGGCAGCAGTTCCGACAACCGCACCACGCCGTTGTCCGACGCTTCCCGATCGAGCCAATCCCGGATCGGATCGCGCGCCCTCACCTCGGCGCAATAGTGCGCCTGGCACCACGCCGGCCAGTTGACGAAGTACATGTCGCCCGGCCGCCCGCACCGCCGATCGGCCAGCACCGCACGCGACGCCCCGAACACCGGCCGCAGCGACAACATAGCCGCCTCGGCGAACGCCGCCGGCGTAGCGCGGTGAAGCAGATCGGGGGCGATGGCGGTCGGGACAGGAATCGTCATGCGCGGCTCGCTGGGATCGGAAGGCGTGGCGGTCCCGATCGCGGGGCGACGGCGCCTTCTGGTGGCGATACGCCTATCAAATCGGCTGCCGGCCAACGGGGCAAGCCAGCTCTCGAAGACCGCCAGCCAGCCCCCTTCCCCAACGCTCCTCGCGAAGATATATATCATGATATATATCAGAGACCCGGAGGCGACCATGACGTCCCGAACCGCCAAGATTTTCACGACCGGCCGCAGCCAGGCCGTCAGGCTCCCCGCGGAGTTTCGCTTCGAAGGCAGCGAGGTTTTCGTGCGCCGCGACCAGAAGACGGGTGATGTCATCCTGTCCCGCAAGCCGGACTCCTGGGACGGTCTGCTGGAGCTCCACAAGACAACAGCAGTGCCTGACGACTTCATGGGGCCGCCCGACCGCACCCAGCCGCCGCAGGATCGCGATCCGTTCGAAGGCTGGACCGAATGAGCGGCTGGATGCTGGATACCAATGTCGCCAGCCATGTCATCAGAGGCGATAAGCGCGAGATCATCGAGCGACTGGTCGCGCTGCCCATCTCGGACGTCGTGATCTCGTCGATCACCGAAGCCGAACTCCTCTACGGCCTCGCTAAGCGAGGCTATCCCACTGCGCTGTCCGAACGGGTTCGCGAATTCCTGCTCCGAGTCGACGTCCTGCCCTGGGATCACGAGGTGACCAAGACCTACGCCGAGCTACGCGCCGCCTGCGAAGCCAAAGGCGTCACGCTCTCTCCTCTCGACATGATGATCGCAGCTCATGCTGCCGCGACAGACGCGACGCTAGTGACGCGAGACAAGGCTTTCAGCCGCGTGCCTTCGCCCTTACGGATCGAGGATTGGGCGGAGATGAATTGAATATCTAGCTGTCCAGCCGACGTGGAATAAATTCTGGGACTGGCGGCGGCGACCAAGCCTTCGGATTCCGTTTCATTCAGACCACGGCGCTACATACTCTAAAGACAATTTAGCTACTTGAAATGTTGAAACTCGGAGCCGCCATGCTCGACAAGCCTGAACTTGAAAGGCGCGCCAAGCTCATCGTAACTGAGTGCGATGGGATTCAACCCATCTTCATCGCGTTTTACATTGAAGCCATTTACTACGCAGCCGAGCGAGCCGAAGTTGCCTTTGCAAACTTTGCCGAAGGCGCAAAATTGGCGCAATCCGCGTCAGCCACCGTAGCGAGCGCACAAGAAGCATTAGGCCATGCGGCCGCTCTTTCGCGGTTTTTCTTCCCTGTCGAGAAAAAGGCGCTTCCAAGAGCGAGAGGCGCTCGACTGCGGCAACTCTTCGCAGTTAGGAACAACTCGCCGCTACAGAATCGCGAGCTTCGCAACGCCATAGAACACTTCGACGAGCGGCTGGACGAATATCTGCTAGGCGATATTGCCGGCTACATCCTTCCTAGCCCAATGGTCGAAGACTCCGACTTTGCTGACGAAACTCTTGGTCACGTCTTTCGATTGGTCGACCCGAAAACAAAGACATTCGTCCTTCTCGGAAAGAAATATCCATTCGGTCCTATGCACGATGAAATCACTCGTATTGCAGAACTCTCCCGGGCAATGCGATGACCTATTCGTCCATTAACAAGACAATCAACCCTCGAACGCCTCGCTCGACGCCCGCCCAGCCTTCGTCACCAGCGTCTCGTCCGGTGCCGGCAGCGCTTCGGCCTTGTCGCGAAAACGGTTGGTGATCGGGTAGCGGCGGTCGCGGCCGAAGTTCTTGCGGGTGACCTTGACGCCCGGCGCCGCTTGGCGCCGCTTGTACTCCGCGATGTTCAGGAGGCGGTCGATCCGGACGACGGTGTCCTTGTCGAAGCCTTCGGCGACGATGCTGGCGAGCGGCTCTTCGCGTTCGACCAGCCGCTGCAGGATGGCGTCGAGCACGTCGTAGGGCGGCAGCGAATCCTGGTCGGTCTGGTTTTCGCGCAGCTCCGCGGTCGGCGGGCGGATGATGATGCTCTCGGGGATTACCTCGCCGTCCGGGCCGAGCGCGTCGTGCGGCTTCCAGCGGTTGCGCAAGGACGACAGCCGGAACACCTGGGTCTTGTAGATGTCCTTGATCGGGTTGAAACCGCCGTTCATGTCGCCGTACAGCGTGGCGTAGCCGACGCTCATCTCCGACTTGTTGCCGGTGGTCACCACCATGGCGCCGGTCTTGTTGGAGATCGCCATCAACAGCGTGCCGCGGGTGCGCGCCTGCAGGTTCTCCTCGGTGATGTCGCGCGCGAGGCCTGCGAACGGCTTCGCCAGGATCGCCTCGAAGCCTTCGACAGCTTGCGCGATCGGCAACACCTCGTAGCCGAAGCCGAGCGCGCCCGCGAGACGGCCGGCGTCGTCGAGCGAGACTTGCGCGGTGTAGCGGAACGGCAGCATCACGCCGCGGACCTTGCCCGCGCCGAGCGCGTCGACCGCGATCGCCGCGCACAGCGCCGAGTCGATGCCGCCGGAAATCCCGAGCAGCACGCCGGGAAAGCCGTTCTTGCGGACGTAGTCGCGCAGACCCAGCACGCAGGCTGCGTAGTCGGCCTCGTCGCCTTCGAGCACCGGCGCCACCGGGCCGTCGCAGCGCCAGCCCGCCGCGCCCCTCACGAAGTTCAGCGTGGTAATGCTCTCGACGAAGCCGGGCAACTGAGCGGCCAGCGTGCGATCGGCGTTGAGCACGAAGGACGCGCCGTCGAACACCAGTTCGTCCTGGCCGCCGACCTGATTGAGATACACCAGCGGCAGATCGCTCTCGGTGACGCGCGCCACCGATACCGACATCCGCAGATCGGTCTTGCCGCCTGCGTAAGGCGAGCCGTTGGGGACGATCAGGATCTCGGCGCCGGTCTCGGCCAGACACTCGACGACGTTCTCGTACTCGTCGGATTCCTCCAGCCAGGTGTCCTCGCAGATCGGCACTCCGATCCGGACGCCGCGGATCGTCATCGGACCCGCAACGGGTCCGCGGGAAAATACCCGCTTTTCGTCGAACACGCCGTAGTTCGGCAAATTGACCTTGAACCGGAGCGCGGCGATGCGGCCGCCGTCGAGCAGCGCGCAGGCATTGTAGAGCTTGCCGCCATCGACCCAGGGCGAGCCTATCAACATCGCCGGTCCGCCATCGGCGGTCTCGCGCGCCAGTTCCTCGATGGCGGCGCGGCAGGCGGCCTGGAACGCCGGCTTCAGCACCAGATCTTCCGGCGGATAGCCGGCGATGAACAGTTCCGGATAGACGATGAGATCGGCGCCATCGGCGGCGGCCTGCCGGCGCGCGGCGCGGGCCTTGTCGGCATTTCCGGCGATATCGCCGACCGTCGGGTTGAGCTGGGCGAGCGAAATCGTCAGGCGGGCGAGATTTTCGGTCATCGTCGAGATGTAGCCGCAGCCCGCGGCCTCCGCAATCGGCGCCGCGTCAGAGCAGCCCGAGCCGCTCGGCCAGCGCAAACAGCCAGAACAGGCCGGCGATTCCCAGCGCGACGCCGACCGCGGCCGAGCCCATGTCCTTGACCCGGCCGATCTGGAGGTCGTGTTCGGTGGTGAGACGATCGGCGAGCTTTTCGATCGCGGTGTTGAGCAGTTCGACCACGATCACCAGCGCGACCACCGCGACCAGTTCGACGCGCCGCGCCGCCGTGGTACCGATCAGCCAGGCGGCGGGCACGGCGAGCACCAGCGCGACCAGTTCCTCGCGGATCGCCTGCTCGGAGCGGATCGCGAATTTCAGCCCGCGCCACGAATTGAT
The DNA here is from genome assembly GCF_010906995.1 of Rhodopseudomonas sp. WA056. NCBI lineage: Bacteria > Pseudomonadati > Pseudomonadota > Alphaproteobacteria > Hyphomicrobiales > Nitrobacteraceae > Rhodopseudomonas > Rhodopseudomonas sp. WA056. The sequence goes on from NZ_QPFS01000002.1 coordinate 54,636, forward strand.
CGTCGCCCGCCAGAACCTCAGCACCTGACCCAAAGCCCCTATGTGTCGCACGCCCGCGCTTGTCGCGGGCATCCACGTCTTGAGAAGCCATCACGTCTTGAGAGGCCATGCCTGTGAAGGCGTGGATGGCCGGGACGAGCCCGGCCATGACGACGTAGAGAAGGTGGTGCTACAACCCGGCCGCCGCCTGCAGCGGGCTGGCCTTGCCGGCGCGGCCCTGCTTCAGCAGATCCGCGATCAGGAACGCCATGTCGATCGACTGCTCGGCGTTGAGCCGCGGATCGCAGGCGGTGTGATAGCGGTTGTTGAGGTCTTCGTCGGTGATGGCGCGGGCGCCGCCGAGGCACTCGGTGACGTTCTGGCCGGTCATCTCCAGATGCACGCCGCCGGCATGCGTCCCCTCCGCGGCGTGGACCGCGAAGAACGAGCGGACTTCCGACAGGATGCGGTCGAACGGTCGGGTCTTGTAGCCGGAGTTCGACGTGATGGTGTTGCCGTGCATCGGATCGCACGACCAGACCACGGTGCGGCCCTCGCGCTTGACGGCGCGGACCATCGCCGGGAGGTGCTCGCCGATCTTCTCATGGCCGAAACGGCCGATCAGCGTCAGCCGGCCCGGCTCGTTGTCGGGATTGAGGATGTCGATCAGCTTGAGCAGCTCGTCGGTCTTCAGCGACGGACCGCACTTCAGGCCGATCGGATTCTTGATGCCGCGGAAATACTCGACATGGGCGTGGTCGAGCTGGCGGGTGCGATCGCCGATCCACAGCATGTGGCCGGAGGTCGCGTACCAGTCGCCGGTGGTGGAGTCGACGCGGGTCATCGCCTGCTCGTAGCCGAGCAGCAGCGCCTCGTGGCTGGTGTAGAAGTCCGTGGTGCCGAGCGAGGAATCGACCGCGAAAGTGAGGCCGCAGGCGCGCATGAAATCGAGCGCGCCGGAGACGCGGTCGGCCAGATCCGCATAGGCCTTCGACTGCGGACTGTCGCTGACCGACTGCAGCATCCAGCTATGCACGTTCTCGACGCTGGCGTAGCCGCCCTTGGCGAAGGCGCGCAGCAGGTTCAGCGTCGCGGCCGACTGCCGGTACGCTTCGATCTGCCGGCGCGGATCGGGCACCCGGGCTTCCTCGGTGAAGGCGACGTCGTTGATGATGTCGCCGCGATAGCTCGGCAGCTCGACGCCGTCGCGCTTCTCGACCGGGGCCGAGCGCGGCTTGGCGAACTGGCCGGCGATCCGGCCGACCTTCACCACCGGCGAGGCGCCCGCATAGGTCAGCACGATCGCCATCTGCAGGAAGACGCGGAACAGGTCGCGGATGTTGTTGGCGCCGTGCTCGGCGAAGCTCTCGGCGCAGTCGCCACCCTGGAGCAGGAAAGCATCGCCGGCCGCCACGGTGGCCAGCGCCTTCTTCAGGTTGCGCGCTTCGCCCGCAAACACCAGCGGCGGAAAGCTCGCGAGCTGCGCCTCGACATCCGCCAGCGCCTTCGCGTCGGGATATTGCGGCATCTGCTGCACCGGCTTGGCGCGCCAGCTATCGGGTGTCCAGCGTTCGGACATAGGCCACTCCTGAAGAAACAAGCCGCTAGTTAAAAACGGGTCGCGGCGGGCGCGTTATACACAGCCGCCCTGCCAACCGCTAGTTGGAAATCCGCTCAAGACTACAACCCCTTGCGGCAAAAGCCTAATTCGTTGGCGCGGCGGCCGCGCCCGAACTGTCGGCGGGCCGCCGGAACGCCGCGACCGGCTATTCGGCCGCCTCGCGCAGGTAGCGCGCGGTCCGGTTGCGCATCGTCACCAGCTCCTCGGCAGCGGTGGGATGCAGCGCCATGGTGGCGTCGAAATCAGCCTTGGTGGCCTTCATCCGGATCGCGATCGCGATCACCTGCACCAGTTCGGCGGCCTCCGGGCCGACGATATGGCAGCCGAGCACGCGGTCGGTGGTGCCGTCGACGATCAGCTTCATCAGGATGCGCGACTGGCTGCCCGACATCGTCCCCTTCATCGGACGGAAATCGGCCTTGTAGATGTCGACCACAGCATGGGCCGCCCGCGCCTGCGCTTCGGTGAGCCCGACGGTGCCGACCTGAGGCTGGGAGAATACCGCCGTCGGGATACAGGAATAGTCGACCTCGACCTGCTTGCCGCCGAACACGGTGTCGGCGAAGGCATGGCCCTCGCGGATCGCCACCGGCGTCAGATTGGTGCGATGGGTCACGTCGCCGACCGCATAGATGTGCGGCACCGAGGTGCGGCAGTGCTCGTCGACCGCGATGCCGCCATTGTCCGGATTGATCGCGACGCCGGCCTTTTCGAGCCCGAGATTGGCGACCGCCGGATGCCGGCCGATCGCGAACATCACCTGGTCGGAGGCGATGCTGGAGCCGCCTGACAGATGCGAGGTGTATTCCTCGCCGAGCTTTTCCACCGCGGTCACGGTGCATCCGGTGATGATGGTGATGCCGGCCCGCTCCATCTCGGTGCGGACATGGGCGCGCACGTCCTCGTCGAAGCCGCGCAGGATGTTGTCGCCGCGGTACACCAGCGTGACGTCGGAGCCGAGGCCGGCGAAGATGCAGGCGAATTCCAGCGCGATGTAGCCGCCGCCCTGAATCAGGATGCGCTTCGGCTGCTGCTCGAGGTGGAACACCTCGTTGGACGAGATCACGTGCTCGATGCCGGGAATCGGCCGGCCGTGATTGGGCGCGCCGCCGGTCGCGATCAGGACGGTCTTGGCCCGCACCTGTTCGCTGGTCGACAGCAGCAGCGTGTGCGGATCCTCGAACACCGCGCGCGCCTTGACGGTGCGGACACCGGAGTTCTCGAGATTGCCGGCGTAGATCTGCTCCAGCCGGGCGATCTCCTTGTCCTTGTTGGCGATCAGCGTCGCCCAGTCGAACTCGGCGGTGGGGATGGTCCATCCGAAGCCGGCGGCATCGCGAATTTCTTCGTGGACGTGCGAAGCGTACACCATCAGCTTCTTCGGCACGCAGCCGCGGATCACGCAGGTGCCGCCGAACCGGTACTCCTCGGCGACGACGACGCGGGCGCCGTAGCCGGCGGCGATCCGCGCGGCGCGAACGCCGCCAGAGCCGCCGCCGATGACGAACAGGTCCGCGTCGAAGTCGGTCATGTCGCCTCGCTGGTCGATCAGATGGTCTTGCCGCGCTTGCGCATCTCGGCGCGGAATTCGCCGTTCACTTCCTCGGCGAATTTCTGCGCCCACTGGTTCATGAACTGCATGCTTTCGGCGATCGACTTCGGCTCCTGGGTCAGCAGCTTCTGGCCGAGCGGCGACTTGTAGAAGGTGACGAGATCCTTCAATTCCTGCTCGGTGAAGTCGGCGGCGTAGATCTTGGCCATGCCGTCGCCGATCTCCTTCTCGCGGCCGGCCATCTTCTTGGCGATCACCACCGCGACGTCCTTGAGATCCTGCTGATAGTTCAGATTGCTCTGCATCAGCGTATCCATGGTGCGCTGGATGATGTTGGGTACCGCCTGGGCGTAGATGCCGCCGGCCCGCTTCAGTTCGAGGATCTCCTTGGCGGACGCGATCGCGGCCGGGGTCGGCTGCTTGGTCTGGGCCTGGGCCTGATGCCCGACCATCGCCACGCCGACCACCAGGGCGGCGGCGAGCAATGCCTTCGACAGATATTTCATTACGGTTCTCCTGAGATTATCGGCGCTCATGCGCGTTCGATGGTTCGGATTCCGGTCGCCCCCGCCAACACCACGGTGCGCGCGATTCCGACAAACAGCCCGTGCTCGACCACGCCCGGAATCGCGGACAGCAATTGGGCCAGACGGGGAGCATCGGGAATCCGCCCGAGCTTTGCATCGACGATCCAGTGGCCACCATCGGTGACGAAAGCATGGCCGTCTTTGCCCGGGCGGAGCTTTAGTTCGCCGGCGCAGCCGGCCGCCGCACACGCGTCCTGCACCGCCCGGCGAGTCGCGGCCAGCCCGAAGGGAATCACCTCGATCGGCAGCGGGAAGCGGCCGAGGGTGTCGACCAGCTTGGATTCATCGGCGATCACGATCATGCGATCCGACGCCGCCGCGACGATCTTCTCGCGCAGCAACGCCCCGCCGCCGCCTTTGATCAGATCGAGATTGCGGTCGACCTCGTCGGCACCGTCGACAGTGATGTCGAGGTGGTCGATTTCGTCCAGCGTCGTCAATTGGATACCGCAACGCTCGGCATCGGCACGCGTCACTTCCGAGGTCGGCACCCCCACCACGTCGAGCCCGGCACGCACCCTTTCGCCAAGTAGTTCAACGAAGTGCTTCGCAGTCGAACCGGTCCCGAGGCCGAGCTTCATCCCGCCCCGCACCTCGTCCAGCGCCCGCGCCGCAGCCCGCCGCTTCAACTCTTCCTTGTCCATGACCCGGCCTACCCCGTTTCCGCCCTCGCTGTCCCCGGCGCGGCGCGGCATATCTAGCGGCGTTTGACCGACACGAACAGCACGGATTCTGGGGTCGAGCGCCGCCAGATGGTTGCACATTCCCGCAGAGAAGGTTAGCGGTCGATCATGACCGCATCTCCCATCGTTGTGTTCGATCTGGACGGCACGCTGGTCGATACCGCGCCCGACCTGATCAATGCCCTGAATTTCATCCTGATCCGCGAAGGCATGCCGGCCGTCCCGATGGCCGTCGCGCGCAACATGATCGGGCAAGGCGCGCGCCGCCTGCTCGAACGCGGCCTCGAGCTCGACGGCCGGGTCATCGCTCAGGACGACATCAACCGGCTGACGGTCGATTTCATCGACTACTACGCAGCCCACATCGCCGACGAGTCGCGCCCCTTCGAAGGGCTGGAAGCGACGCTCGACGAGCTGTCGGAGCACGGCTATCGCTTCGCGGTCTGCACCAACAAGCTGGAATGGCTGTCGAAGCTGCTGCTCGACCGGCTCGACCTCAGCCCGCGCTTCGCCGCGATCTGCGGCGCGGACACCTTCGGAGTCGCCAAGCCGGACCCGGCGATCTTGCGCGAGACGGTGGCCAAGGCCGGCGGCGACCTGTCGGCGGCCATCATGGTCGGTGACGCCGGTCCCGACGTCGGCGTCGCGCGGCGCGCCGGCGTGCCGGTGATCGGGGTGGAATTCGGCTACACCGAAGTGCCGATCGCGGAGCTCGAACCGGACCTGCTGGTCGGCCACATGCGTGAACTGCCGAAGGCGGTCGGACAGTTGCTGCCACGCCGCTGACCCGAAGGCGATACCGTTGAGATTGTGGCGGAATTTGGTTCGCTAACAGGCTGCGTTAACTAACTCTTAAGTTTGTCGGCCGCGCGGTTGCCAGCGTTGCGGCAGGCTCCTATGGTCCGCCCGGGACTGTGGCCGTTGGCCGCACTGAACGGATGGGATCACATGCGTCAAATCGTAGTCATCGCCCTGGCAGGGCTCTCGCTGGGCGGCTGCGCGTCGATGTCCGACGCGTTCAAATCGACTCCGCCGGACGTCACGGTACAGCTCGATTCGATTCCGCCAGGGGCGGACGCCATCGCCTCCACCGGGCAGAGCTGCAAGACGCCGTGCTCGATCAAAGTGCCGCCGGCGGATTTCAGCGTGACCTTCACGATGGACAAGTTCCAGACCGCAATCGTTCCGGTTCAAGTGGTCGTAGCGCCCGGCGGCTTCATGTCGGAAGGCGCCACCACGGTGACGCCGAATCCGGTGACCGCGGAATTGCAGGCGGCCAAGCCGGCCCGCAAGTCGCGCCAGGTCCGCAAGCCGCGCGCGGCCAAGCCGGCCGCGGCGGCCGAGGCACCGGCGGAAGCCTCGCCGTTCCCTGCCCCCGCCGAAGCCGCGCGCTGATATTGCGCTGCATCTATTGCGTCGCACCACGTTGCGTGATTGTGCGGGTCGCTGATCGTGCCTAGATAGTGCGGAGCCACTTGCCGCGACCGGCGGCGACCGCGACAGGGCAGCCCGCATGACCAGCGCCGCGATCAATCCGCCAGACGCATTGTATCGGCCGATGGCCGATCCGTTCGGCCGGACCATCGACTACCTGCGGGTTTCGATCACCGACCGTTGTGACTTCCGCTGCGTGTACTGCATGGCGGAAGACATGACCTTCCTGCCGCGCTCCGATCTGCTGACTCTGGAAGAACTCGACCGGCTCTGTTCGGCCTTCATCGCCAAGGGCGTGCGCAAACTGCGGCTCACCGGCGGGGAACCTCTGGTTCGCCGCAACATGATGTCGCTGGTGCGCTCGCTGTCGCGACACCTCGACAGCGGCGCGCTCGACGAACTCACCCTCACCACCAACGGCTCTCAGCTCGCCCGCTTCGCCGCCGAGCTTGCCGATTGCGGCGTCCGCCGCGTCAACGTTTCGCTCGACACGCTCGATCCGGTCGAGTTCCGCCGGATCACCCGCTGGGGCGAGCTCGACCGGGTGCTGGCCGGAATCGACGCCGCCCGCGCCGCAGGGCTCGCGGTGAAGATCAACACCGTCGTGCTGAAGGGCTGCAACGAGGACGAGATCCCGTCGCTGATGCGGTGGGCCCACGGCCTCGGCATGGGGCTGACACTGATCGAGGTGATGCCGCTCGGCGAGATCGGCGAAGGCCGGATCGATCAGTATGTGCCGCTGTCGCTGGTCCGCGCCCGGCTCGCAAGCAACTATACGCTGACCGACCTGCCCGACTCGACCGGCGGCCCCGCCCGCTACGTCCGGGTCGAGGAGACCCGGGGCCGGCTCGGCTTCATCACGCCGCTGACCCACAATTTCTGCGAATCCTGCAACCGGGTTCGGATCACCTGCACCGGCACTATCCACACCTGCCTCGGCCATGAGGACGCCTCCGACCTGCGCCGCCCGCTGCGCGCCTCGGCCGACGACGCGCTGCTCAGCGCCGCGATCGATCGGGCGATCGGAACGAAGCCGAAGGGCCACGACTTCATCATCGACCGCCGCCACAACCGCCCGAGCGTCAGCAGGCATATGAGCGTCACCGGGGGGTGAGTGGTCATCGCCCTCCGGCGCGACCTAATCACTATCGCTACTGAACATCACGCTCCTGATTGCCATTTTCCAATTGACGGAACGGTGATGCGCTGGTTTGGTGCGCTCGCTTCGCGAGCCCTCGGCTACCAAGGCCGCTTCGTGTCGTGACCGCGCGGGCCGGGCGAAACGGGAGGAGACCGAGCGTTGCGAGCATTGCTTGGACTGAGCAGGATCATCGACGCCTTCAATACTGTCGTGGGCCGCTGGCTGTCCTGGCTGGTCGTCGCCGCGGTGTTGATCTCGGCGGTCAACGCGGTTGTCCGCAAGCTTTTCGACATGTCGTCGAACTCGTTCCTGGAATTGCAGTGGGTGCTGTTCAGCGTGGTGTTCATGCTGTGCTCCCCCTGGACGCTGCTCAGCAACGAGCACATCCGCATCGACATCATCAACCACAAGCTCCCGCTCAAGCTGCGCGGCGCGATCGACATGATCGGTCACGTCTTCTTCCTGTTGCCGTTCGCGGTGATCCTGCTGTGGTGGTCGATCCCCTTCTTCCTGGTTTCCTACCAGCAGAACGAGCAGTCGTTCAGCGCCGGCGGCCTGCCGCAATGGCCAGCCAAATCGCTGATCATGATCATGTGCGTGCTGCTGATCATTCAGGCCGTCTCGGAGATCATCAAGCGCTTCGCGATGATGGTCGGAGCTATTCCCGACAGCAACGCGTTGCCACAGGGGGCACAGAGTTCGGCGGAACTCGAAGCCGAGCGGCTGTTACTCAACGTCGGCGGCGACAAAAAGTAAGCCGCTTCGTGGTCATCGCATTGGGGGGCTGGTCCGCATGACCGCATTGTTGATCCACTACATGGCGCCGATCATGTTCGCGTCATTGGTGGTGTTCTTGCTGCTGGGCTATCCCGTGGCGTTTTCGCTCGCCGCCAACGGCCTGCTGTTCGCCTTCATCGGCATCGAACTCGGCCTGTTTCGCCCGGACTTCCTGCAGGCGCTGCCCGATCGCGTCTACGGGGTGATGAACAACGAGACGCTGCTCGCGATTCCATTCTTCACCTTCATGGGGCTGGTGCTGGAGAGATCCGGCATGGCGGAGGACCTGCTCGAGACCATCGGCCAGTTGTTCGGCTCGGTCCGCGGCGGCCTCGCCTACGCGGTGGTGTTCGTCGGCGCCCTGCTCGCCGCCACCACCGGCGTTGTCGCCGCCTCGGTGATCTCGATGGGGCTGATCTCGCTGCCGATCATGCTGCGATACGGCTACGACCGCCGCGTCGCGACCGGCGTCATCGCCGCGTCCGGCACGCTGGCGCAGATCATCCCGCCGTCGCTGGTGCTGATCGTGATGGCCGACCAGCTCGGCCGCTCGGTCGGTGACATGTACGAAGGCGCCTTCATCCCGGGGATCGTGCTGTCGCTGCTGTATGCGAGCTACATCTTCCTGGTGACGGTATTCGCCCCCAAGGCGGCCCCCGGCCTGCCGCTCGAGGCGCAGACCCTGCGCGAGCCCGAAACTATCCGGCACCCGGTGATGATGCCGCTGGCCGCGCTCTCGGCCGGCGGCGCGGCGTATCTGCTGGCCGTGCACAGCGACATCTTCGCCTGGAGCATGCCGGCGTTCGACAAGGTCGGCCTGTCCAGACTGGTGATGCAGGCATTCTGGTTCGTGGTCCTGACGGCCGTGCTGTTCCGGCCGTTCATCGGCATCATTCGGACCATGACGATGTCGCTGTATCTGGTGGTTGTCGCCTCGACGGCGGCCGGCATCGTCGCGATGCGCTTCACCGAAGTGAAGGCGGGGGCCGACTACATCGTGCTGACGATGTCGATCACCGTGGCGCTGTCCTTCGTCATCGCTGTGCTGAACAGGGTGCTCCGGCTCAAGCTGCTGTCCAAGCTCGCCGAGCAGGTCGTGTTCGTGATGGTGCCGCCGCTCGGTCTGATCTTCCTGGTGCTCGGGACGATCTTCATCGGCGTCGCGACGCCGACCGAAGGTGGTGCGATGGGCGCCGCAGGCGCCATGGTGCTGGCGCTGATGAAGCGCCGGTTGACCTTCGACCTCACCCGGCAGGCCACCGAGTCCACCGCCAAGCTGACCGCCTTCGTGGTGATGATCCTGGTCGGCGCCCGCGTGTTCTCGCTGACCTTCTACGGCGTCGACGGCCATCGCTGGGTCGAAGAGCTGCTGGTGTCGCTGCCCGGCGGACAGCTCGGCTTCCTGATCTTCGTCAACGTCTTCGTGTTCGTGCTGGCGTTCTTCCTCGACTTCTTCGAGCTGGCCTTCATCGTCATCCCGCTGCTCGGACCGGCGGCGGACAAGCTCGGCATCGACCTGATCTGGTTCGGCGTGATGATGGCGGTCAACATGCAGACCTCGTTCATGCACCCGCCTTTCGGGTTCGCCCTGTTCTATCTGCGCTCCGTGGCTCCGAAGGTGCCGTATATCGACCGCGTCAGCGGCAAGCAGATGGCGCCCGTCACCACCGGCCAGATCTATTGGGGATCGGTGCCGTTCGTGGTCATTCAGCTCATCATGGTCGCACTGGTGATCGCCTTCCCGGCGATGGTGATGCACTACAAGGGCGCAGCCTCGACGATCGACCCGTCCAAGGTACAGATCGAGATCCCGCAGATCGAGATGCCGCAGATCGATCTCGGACCGCCGAAATTCTGAGCAGGCACTCTCCCCGTCATTGCGGGGGGCGCAGCGACGAAGCAATCCAGGGCCTCGGCATGCGGCCGCTGGATTGCTTCGCTGCGCTCGCAATGACGCGGATGAAATCACGAAATAACAAAGCCCGGCCTCCTCGCGGAGGCCGGGCTGATTTGTTCTGCGATGCTTGCTGGATCAGCCGCGGGTGCGCGAGCGGATCATGAAGCTGTCGTAGGTGTACTCGGCGACCTGCCACCACAGATACTGGTCGGACCGATAGGCCTGCATCGCGTCGATCGCCTTCTTGAAGTCCGGATTCTTCGCCGAGAGTTCTCCCCAAAGCTCATTGGTCGCCTTGAGGCAGGCGTCGAGGATCTCATTCGAGAACGGACGGAGCTGCGTGCCGCTCGCCACCAGGCGCTTCAGCGCGGTCGGGTTGAGCATGTCGTAGCGCGCGTTCATCCAGGTGTTGGTGTTGACCGCCGCGTTGGCGAGGATCGTCTGATAGTTCTTCGGCAGCGAGTTGAACTTTTCGAGGTTGGTGAAGGCATGCACGGTCGGGCCACCTTCCCAGAAACCCGGATAGTAGTAGTACTTCGCGACCTTCTGGAAGCCGAGCTTCTCGTCGTCGTAGGGACCGACCCACTCGGCGGCGTCGATGGTGCCCTTCTCCAGCGCCGGGTAGATGTCGCCGCCCGCGATCTGCTGCGGCACCACGCCGACCTTCTGCAGCACCTGACCGGCAATGCCGCCGATGCGCATCTTGAGGCCGCTCATATCGGCGACGGTCTTGATCTCCTTGCGGAACCAGCCGCCCATCTGGGTGCCGGTGTTGCCGCAGGGGAAGCCGACCACGCTGTACTTCTTGTAGAATTCGTTGGCGAGCTCGTTGCCGCCGCCCTGATACAGCCAGGAGTTCTGCTGACGGGCGTTGAGGCCGAACGGCACCGACGCGAACACCGCGAAGGTCGGATCCTTGCCGACGTAGTAGTACGACACGGTGTGGCACATCTCGACGGTGCCGTTGGACGTCGCGTCCAGCGCCTGCAGGCCGGGGACGACTTCGCCCGCCGCGAACACCTGGATCTGGAACTTGTTGTCGGTCATCTCGGCGACTTGCTTGGCGAGATACTCGGCGCCGCCATAGATGGTGTCGAGCGACTTCGGGAAGCTGGAGGTCAGCCGCCACTTCACCTCGGGAGACGACTGCGCAATCGCCGGGGAAGCCACCGCGGCTGCCGCCGCAGCGCCGGTAGCTGACACTTTCAGAAAGTCACGACGTTTCATAAGGCATCTCCTTGTTGCCGGCGTTTCCCGGGATTCCATGCGCGCCCGACCAGAAAAGCGGACCGCGGAGCCGTTTGTGGCGAAGCGTCTCTAACACGGATGATCACCCGCAGAAAACGCTGCGACCGGGTAGATATCTGAGATTCAACCAAAGTCGAAGGTCGAAATTCCGGCGTGATCGCAGCAGGCCGATGGCGATCGGACCGGCGAAGCGGCCGGTCCGACTCGCCTCCGATCACTTCGCAGTGCATCAATTCGCCGCGAGACTCCGCAGCCGGTCACTCACCTTGGCGGCGATCGCGCGATAGATCGTCGCATGAGGTCCGTTCGGCTCGGTTTCGACCACCGGCCGTCCGGCGTCCGAGGTGGCGCGGATTTCCATGTGGAGCGGAATTTCGCCGAGGAACGGCACGCCGAGCCGCTCGGCCTCGTGCCGTGCACCGCCATGCCCGAAGATATCCGACCGGGTGCCGCATTCGGGGCACAGGAAGTAGCTCATGTTCTCGATCACGCCGATCACCGGCACGTTCACCTTGGTGAACATTGCCAGACCGCGCCGGGCGTCGATCAGCGCCAGATCCTGCGGCGTCGACACGATCACCGCGCCCTTCAGCGGCACGGTCTGCGCCAGCGTCAGTTGCGCGTCGCCGGTGCCGGGCGGCATGTCGACCACCAGCACGTCGAGCTTGCCCCAGTCGACGTCGCGCAGCATCTGGGTGATCGCGGACATCACCATCGGGCCGCGCCAGATCATCGGCGCCTCTTCGTCGACCAGGAAGCCGATCGACATGATCGAGAGACCGAACCGCGCGATCGGAATCATCCGCCGGCTGTCGTCGAGCTGCGGCTTCTCGTGAATCCCGGTCAGGCGCGGCACCGACGGACCATAGATGTCGGCGTCGAGCAGCCCGACCTTGAGACCGAGGTCGCGCAGGCCGAGCGCGAGATTGAGCGCGGTGGTCGATTTGCCGACGCCGCCTTTGCCGGAGGCGACGGCGATGATCGCACCGACTCCGGGGATCTCCGCCTGTTTGGGAAGGCCGGCGCCCGGCGCGCCGGCGGGACGATGCGCCGACACCGGAGCCACGCCGGGTCTCTGCGGCGCAGGCGCACTGCCCGGCTTGCGCTCAGCGGTCAGCGCGACCAGCGCGCTGGCGACCCCGGGCGTGGCCCGCACCGCGGCTTCGGCGTCGCTGCGCACGCTTTCCCAGGCGCGCGCCTCGGCGGCATCGACATTGATCGAGAAGTATACCTTGCCGTCGGTCACGGCGATCTCGGACAGCACGCCGGCCTTGGTCAGCGGCACGCCGCGCGGCGTCGTCACCTTGGCCAGGCTGTCGAGAATCTGTTGCTGGGTCACGCTCACTGCAAGTCTCCTGCCCGCTTTGCGAGCCCACCGATCACATGCGGTCGATCGGTTCAAGCGGGGAAATGGTTCCTGGCCGGCGGGGCGTAGCGACCGCGACCGGCGAAGGCGGAGCCTCGGTGCGGCCATGCTGCGATGCAAGGGGAACGTGCCGACACGCCCCTCAACGAGGCTTGCTCCGCAAGGCTCGCGCCGTATGCTGACGGCTCCTCCTCGCGCGCCTGCACCGGGCCGCCCTCACCACAACCCGATCGGGCGCGCCGCGCGCTTCGTCCAACTGAAGGGTCCAGACATGGCCAAAGTCGCTTTCCTCGGTCTCGGCGTCATGGGGTTTCCGATGGCCGGACATCTCGTGAGCAAAGGCGGCCACGAGGTGACGGTGTACAACCGGACGGCGGCCAAGGCGAAAGCCTGGGCCGAGAAGTTCGGCGGCCGCACCGCCCCGACCCCCGCCGAGGCGGCCGCCGGCCAGGACTTCGTGATGGCCTGCGTCGGCAATGACGACGATCTGCGCGCGGTGACGACGGGCACGGATGGCGCCTTCGCGGCGATGAGCAAGGGCGCGATCTTCGTCGATCACACCACCGCCTCGGCAGAGGTCGCGCGTGAACTCGACGCCGCCGCGAGCGGCGCCGGCTTCCACTTCATCGACGCGCCGGTGTCGGGCGGCCAGGCCGGTGCCGAGAACGGCGTGCTGACGGTGATGTGCGGCGGACGGCCGGACGACTTCGCAAAGGCCGAGCCGGTGATCGCCGCCTATGCGCGGATGTGCAAGCTGCTGGGACCGGCCGGCAGCGGCCAGCTCACCAAGATGGTCAATCAGATCTGCATCGCCGGGCTGGTCGAAGGTCTGTCGGAAGGCATCCACTTCGCCAAGAAGGCTGGCCTCGACGTCGACGCGGTGATCGACACCATCTCCAAAGGCGCCGCGCAGTCGTGGCAGATGGAGAACCGCCACAAGACCATGAACGACGGCAAATACGATTTCGGGTTCGCGGTGGAATGGATGCGCAAGGATCTGTCGATCTGCCTCGCCGAGGCGCGGCGCAACGGCGCCAGCCTGCCGGTCACCGCACTGGTCGACACCTTCTATGCCGAGGTGGAGACGATGGGCGGCCGCCGTTGGGACACCTCCAGCCTGCTGGCGCGGCTGCAGCGCTGAGAACCCGACTGTTTCGGCGGCGCTCGCGGTTTTCACGCAGCCTTCACCGTGATCGTTAGCCACCTGTTAACCGGAATAATCTTCCCTCTAAGGCTGCTCTTAAGGATTTGCCGCCAGATATAGGCTGGGGAAACCGCGCGCGTTTGCGCGCAGGATTTGTGTTGGTTGATGAGTGAGTCCGCCGAAAAGCCCGAAGTCTTTCAGCTTCCGGCTGAGCCTCCGGTGGCCGCGCCGGCGCGCAACCGGCGGGCGGCGGCGCAACGGGTGCGTGAGGCGCGCGACCGCCTGACCTCGACCAGCGGCACGCGCCCGGCCTTCGACCACGAGCTCGTTCGGCAATATGCCGAGACCCGGCTGTCGGCGTCCTACGTCGTGATGCTGCTGGTGGTGGTCACCGGCGTGCTGTTCGGGATCTGGATGGACCCGCTGGCGGCGGGCGCCTGGACGGTGGGGATGCTCAGTATCCACGCCGTGGTGATCCGCAATTGCAGCCGTTTCCTCCAGGAACCCGCTTCATTGCCGCGGACCCGGATCTGGCGGCGGCGGTTCGTACTGCTCGACCTGCTGTACGGCCTGGCATGGACCGCGATCCTGATTCACCCGACCGGCCTCAGCGTGGTCTCGAGCACGCTGCTGATGTTCCTGATGCTGCTGGTGGTGGCGGTTTCGTCGATGCTGGCGGCGAGCCTGCCGATCGCCGCGCTGGCCGCCACGGTGCCGGTGACGGCCGCGATCGCGGTGAACTTCGCGCTCAGCGGCTCGTTCGACAAATACATCCTGGCGGCGCTCACCGTCGCGGCCGAAGGCTACTTCGCGCTGCTCGCGCACCGGCTGCATTCCACCACGCTGGCGACGCTGCAGGCGCGCGCGGAGAAGGACGTGCTGATCGCCGAGCTCGAGCAGTCGAAGGCGATCTCCGACGAGGCCCGGCACCGCGCCGAGGCCGCCAACGTCGCCAAGTCGCGCTTTCTGGCGCAGATGAGCCACGAGCTACGCACGCCGCTCAACGCCATTCTGGGCTTTTCGGAAGTCATGAAGAGCGAGATCTTCGGCGCCCACGCGGTGCCGGCCTACAAGGATTACTCCGCCGACATTCACAATTCCGGCGTGCACCTGCTCAACCTGATCAACGAGATCCTCGATCTGTCGCGGATCGAAGCCGGCCGCTACGAACTGAACGAGGAGGCGATTTCGCTGGTCCACGTGGTGAGCGACTGTCACCACCTGCTCAAGTTGCGCGCCACCAGCCGCGGCATCACCATCCACGAGGTGTTCGAGCAGGGAATGCCGCGGATCTGGGGCGACGAGCGCGCGGTGCGCCAGGTGGTGCTCAACCTGCTGTCGAACGCCATCAAGTTCACGCCGCAGGGCGGCGAGATCTGGCTCAAGGCCGGCTGGACCGCGTCCGGCGGACAGTATCTCAGCGTCAAGGACACCGGCTCCGGGATTCCCGAAGAGGAGATTCCGATCGTGCTCGCCTCGTTCGGCCAGGGCTCGAACTCGATCAAATCCGCCGAACAGGGCGCCGGCCTCGGCCTGCCGATCGCCAAGAGCCTGATCGACATGCACGGCGGCACCTTCACGTTGAAATCCAAGCTGCGGATCGGCACCGAAGTGATCGTCACCTTCCCGCCGGAGCGGGTGATGTCGGCGCTGGCGCCGCTGAACGAAGCGCCGCCGTTGCAGCCGGACGCCGTCGAGACCAGCGAGACGAGCCGTGCGCGCCGGCAGCCGATCATGAACGCCGGCACCGGATTGTGAGATCGGGACTTGCGGGAGGCGACCAATGTCAGCCACCATCCGACATGAGCATCGAAACGCCCTGCATCGCAGTCTGCCTGATCGATCCGCAGACCAACCTGTGCTACGGCTGCGGCCGCACCATGCCGGAGATCGCCCGCTGGCCGCGGATGAGCAGCGCCGAGCGTCGCGCCATCATGGCCGCGCTGCCTCGGCGCATGACCGACGCCGGAATGGAGCTGCCGAAGCCAAGACCGCGCCGCGCTCCGGCCACCGACGCGCTGTCCTAGCCATGCCCGCTTCAGGTGCGCCATGAGCCGCCTGCTGCTGGTCCTGATCGTGCTGATCGGCACCGCGGGAGCGGTGGTCGCCTATGGCGACCCGAAGCGGATTTCCGAGGCCGGCGATGCGGTGTCGACGATGCTGAAGAAGCGTGTCGCAGCCGCCACCGCGGCAGCGGACGCCGCGCGCAGCCGGATGGTCGAGATTCCGCGCGGCACCGGCGGCGAATTCTCGGTCACCGCCAAAGTCAACGGCGTCACGGCACCGATGGTGATCGACACCGGCGCGACCTCGGTGGTGCTGACCTACGAGACCGCCAAGGCCGCCGGCCTGCCGCTGGAACTATTGAAATTCAACGTCGAACTGGAGACCGCGGGCGGCCCGACCCGCGCGGCGCGGCTGTCGCTCGACAGCCTGGCGATCGGCAGACTGGTCGAACGCTCGGTCCCGGCGCTGGTAGTGCCGCGCGGGCAGATGAAGACCAACCTGCTCGGGATGACATTCCTCGACCGGCTGGAGAGCTGGGAAGTCCGCGCCGACCAGCTCCGGCTGCGCGGCTATCCCTAACCGCACCGCCGCTAAGCGGCAGCAATTTCCGCCCGCTCCGTCACCGCCACCATCGCCTTGAGTAGCACGCTGGCGTCGGCATCGGGCTTGACCCCGAATTCCGACAGATAGCGGCGGAACGCGCGGGCACCGGGCACGCCCTGGTACGCGCCGATGACGTGGCGGGTGATCGCGTGCAGCCGCAGGCCTTGCGCGAGTTGGCGCTCGATATACGGGATCAGCGCTTCGAGCGCCTCCTTCATCGAAGGATACGGCGCCGGTTCGCCAAACAGCTCCGGGTCGACCTCCAGCAACCGCCACGGCTCCTGATAGGCGGCGCGGCCGAGCATCACGCCATCGACATGGTCGAGATGTCGCTTGGCCTCGGCGATGCTGCCGATGCCGCCATTGATGATGATCGGCACCTGCGGCATCGCCTGCTTCAGCCGGTACACCCGATCGTAATCGAGCGGCGGGATATCGCGGTTTTCCTTCGGCGACAGCCCGTTCAACCACGCCTTGCGGGCGTGCACGATCAGCGCATCGGCGCCGGCGGCGACCACCGCGCGCGCCAGCGCATCGAGCGCGACCTCGGGATCCTGGTCGTCGATCCCGATCCGGCACTTCACCGTCACCGGCACAGCGACGACGCGCTTCATCGCGGCGACGCCCTCGGCGACCAGCTCGGGCTCGGCCATCAGGCAGGCGCCGAACCGCCCCTCCTTCACCCGATCGGACGGGCAGCCGACATTGATGTTGATCTCGTCGTAGCCGAAATCCTCGCCGATCTTCGCCGCGGTGGCGAGGTCGTTCGGATTGGAGCCGCCGAGCTGCAGCGCCACCGGATGCTCGCTCGCATCGAAGCCGAGCAGCCGCTGCCGGTCGCCGTGGATCACCGCGCCGGTGGTGACCATCTCGGTGTAGAGCAGGCCGCACCTGGTCAGCAGTCGATGGAAGACGCGACAATGACTGTCGGTCCATTCCATCATCGGCGCGACGGAGAAGCGATGTGGCTGATTGGGCAGCATATTTCAGTATGTCGGCGGATTGGCGGGCGGCGTCAAGGTTGCTGGTAGCCTTGGAATCCGGCGATTTCCAGCTCGTTGTCGCGCCAGCCCTCCCCGCACGGCGAGCCGCGGTCAGCGTTCGGTCTTCGCGCGCCGGCGCATGACGGCCGGGAGCAATGAGCCAATTCGGGCGCGGGCGGCTTCCAGAAGGCCGCTGAGGCGTTGCCGCAGCGTCGATGTCGAGGCCGGATCGCGGCAGAACCACGCGGCGTACAGCGCCGGCAGGAACAGCAGCGTCAGCACCGTGGCGACCAGCAGTCCGCCCATGATCGCGACCGCCATCGGGCCCCAGAAGCTCGAACGCGTCAGCGGGATCATCGCCAGCACGGCGCTGAGCGCGGTCAGGACCACCGGTCGCGCGCGGCGGACGGTGGCGCCGATGATCGCCTCGTCGCGCGGATGCCCGGCGGCAATGTCCTGCTCGATCTGATCGACCAGGATCACCGCGTTGCGGATGATCATGCCGGCGAGCGCGATCAGTCCGAGCAGCGCGACGAACCCGAACGGCTTGCCGAACAGGAGCAGCCCGGCACAGGCGCCGATCAGGCCGAGCGGCGCCGTCAGCAACACCAGCGCCAACCTCGAAAAGCTCTGAAGCTGGACCATCAGCACCGTCAGCATCACCACCAGCATCGCCGGCACCACCGCCAACAACGCACCATTGGCTTTCGACGAATCCTCGATCGCACCGCCGAGTTCGATCCGGTAACCGGCCGGCAAATGCTGGCGCAGATCGGCCAACGCGGCCCATACCACCGACGATACGAACGGCGCCTGCACTCCGTCGCGCACGTCGCTACGCACGGTGATCGCCATGTCACGATCGCGCCGCCACTGGATCGCTTCCTCGTGGCCTTCACGGATCTCGGCGATCTGCGACAGCGGCACCGGCACGCCGTTGCGCGACAGCACGGTGAGATCGTCGATGGCGCCGAGATCGTTGCGTTGCGCCGCGATCGCCCGCGCCACCACCACGACCTTCTCGGTCCGGTCGCGCACGGTGGTGACCGGCGCCCCGGTCATCAGCATCTGGAGCGTCTGTGAGATCGTCTGCGGATCGAGGCCAAGTGCCCGCGCTCGATCCTGATCGACCACCAGACGCACCGATGGCATCTGCTCGTTCCAATCGAGCTGCGGCTCGATCACATTTGGATTGCCGCGCATGATATCGCGGACCTGGTAGGCGATCGATCGCACCGTGTTCGGATCTTCGCCGATTACCCGGAATTGCACCGGAAACTTGATCGGCGGACCATAGGCCAGCCGCCGCACCCGCACCCGCGCGCCGGCGGTCGCGCCATCGGCGACGGCCTGCTCGATCTTGCGCTTGACGCGTTCGCGCGCGGCGCTGTCCTTGGTGACGACGACGAGTTCGCCATAGGACTCGTTCGGCAGCTCGGGATTGACGTTGAGCAGAAAGCGCGGCGGGCCCTTGCCCACATAGGTGCTCCAGGTGACGATGTCGTCATCATCTGCGACCAGCGCCTCGGCCTGCTTGGCATTGGCGAGCGTCGCCTCGATGCCGCTGCCGCCCGGCAGCCGCAATTCGACGAACAGCTCGGTGCGGTCGGAGGTCGGGAAGAACTGCCGCTGGATCTTGCCGAAGCCGATGATCGAGATCGCGAAAGCCGCGATGGTGATGCCGATCACAATCAGGCGGTGATGGATGCACCAGGTGACGACGCTACGAAAGCGTCGATACAGCCCGCTGTCATAAACCGCGTGCGCGGTCCCGGTGCTCAGCGAGTGCGGCAACAACACGAAGCCGAGATACGGGGTCAGGATCACCGCGACCAGCCACGACGCCAGCAGCGCGATGCCGACCACCCAGAAGATGCTGCCGGCATATTCGCCGGTGCCGCTCGCCGCCATGCCGACCGGCAGAAAGCCCGCCGCCGTCACCAGCGTGCCGGTGAGCATCGGAAACGCCGTCGACTCCCAGGCGAACGACGCCGCCCGCGCCCGGTCGAAGCCCTGCTCCATCTTCACCACCATCATCTCGACCGCGATGATGGCGTCGTCGACTAAGAGCCCGAGTGCGATGATCAGCGCGCCCAGCGAAATCCGGTGCAGATCGATGCCGATCGTCAGCATCAGCGTAAACACGATGCCGAGCACCAGCGGCACCGAGGTCGCGACCACGATGCCGACGCGCCAACCGAGCGACACGAAGCTGACGAACAGCACGATCGCCAGGGCCTCGACGAACGACCGCATGAAATCGCCGACCGCATCGCGGACGACCGCGGGCTGATTAGCGATCCGCTCGAAGGTGACGCCGACCGGCGTGGCGCGTTCGACCTCGGCCATCGACGCTTCGACATCCGCGCCGAGCTCCAGGATGTTGGCGCCCTTGCGCATCACGATGCCGATCGCCAGCGCCGGAACGCCGCGCTGCCGGACCAGAAACTGCGGCGGATCGATGAAGCCGCGCGACACGGTGGCGATGTCGCCGAGCCTGATCACCGTGCCGCTCGATGCGATCGGGGTTTCCTCCACCGCGCGAACGCCGTCGAACGCCCCGGAGACGCGCAGCGGAATCCGGGTCGACTGGGTCTGGACCATGCCGACCGGCGCAAGATCGTTCTGCTTGGCGAGGCTGTCGAAGATCGCACGCGGCGCGATACCGAGATTGGCGAGCTTGACGTGGTCGAAATCGACGAAGATGCGCTCGTCCTGGGTGCCGTAGATCGTCACCTTGGAGACGTTCGGCACTTTCAGCAGCCGCTGTCGCACCTGCTCCGCCATTCGTTTCAGCACCGCGTAGTCGGCGCTGTCGGAGCGCAGCGTGTAGACGATCGATTCGACGTCGCCATATTCGTCGTTGACCTCCGGCCCCGCCACACCGTCGGGCAGGTCCGGCTTCACATCGGCCATCTTCTTGCGGATCAGATAGAACAGCCAGGGGATCTGCGCCGGCGGCGTGGTGTCGCGAAACTCCATCTGCGCCGCGGTGAAGCCGGGCTTGGAATAGGTCGTGACCTTGTCGAACCAGGGCAGCTCCTGCAGCTTCTTCTCGATCCGGTCGGCGACCTGAAGCTGCATTTCTTCGGCCGTCGCGCCGGGCCATGTCGCCGTCACCACCGCGACCTTAATGGTGTAGGATGGATCCTCGGCGCGGCCGAGACGCTGATACGACAGCAGACCGGCGACGCTGATCATCAGGATCAGAAACAGCATCAAGGACGGATGCGCCACCGCCCATGCGGAGAGATTGGGCCGCTGCATCACTTGCCCGCCGAGCTGAGGGACAGCGTGGAGATCGGCCGCACCGTCAGGGCCGGATCGAGCTTTTCGACGCCGAGCGCGACGACGGTTTCGCCCTCGCTCACGCCGGAGGTCACCAGCACGTTGCGATCCTCGTAGCGCTCGATCGTCACCGGCCGTTCGCGCAGTTCGCCGCCGTCACCGACCACGAACACCGCCGCGCCGCGGCCGTGATTGTAGATCGCCGTCAGCGGCAGCCGTGCGAAGCGCCGCTCGTCCTGCTCGCGCAGCGTCAGCGTGGCGCTCATCCCGATCCGCACCTTGTCGTCCGCGCCGGGGATCACGAAGCGCGCCGCGAAGGTCCGGGTCGCCAGGTCGGCCGCGAACGACAATTCACGCAGCCGCACCTCGTAGCTCTTGCCGGGCAGCGACCACAGCGTCAGCGCGGCGGAGGCGCGACCGACCCGCTCGACGTAACTCTCCGGCAACGCGACCACCGCCTCCAGCTCCGACAGCCGCGCCAGACGGATCGCGGCCTGTCCGGCGGTGATGACTTGGCCCGGCTCGATCGGCGTCGCGGTGATCACGCCGTCCGCATCGGCTTCGAGGGTCGCGTAGTCGAGCGCGTGCCCGGCGAGATCGAGCGCACGCTGCGCGCGGACGAGCCGGCTGCGCGCCTCCTCGGCGGTGGCGTGCGCCTTCTGCAGCGCGGCGTTCGCCATCCAGCCTTTGCTCTGCAGCTCGACCGCCCGACCCTCGTCGGCCTCGGCCTGAATCAGGTTGGACTGCGCCGCCTTCACTTCGGCTTCGGCCTGCTCGCGCTGTAGCCGAAGATCATTGGTGTCGAGCGTCAGCAGCGGCTGGCCGCTGCGCACGAAATCGCCGGTCCGCACCAGCCGCCGCGCCACCTTGCCGCTGATCCGAAAGCCGAGGTCGCTCTCGATGCTGGGGCGGATGGTGGCGGCAAACGTCCGCGTCCTGCTTCCCTCCTCGAACCGCACCGGCACCACCATCACGGGGAGCGGCACTCGACCGGCCTCCTTGCCGCGATCGGGCTTCGGAGCGGCGGAGTCGCAGCCACCGAGGATCAACGTCATTGCGATGATGGCGCTTCGGAACCCCACGATCTTTGTCATCGCCGCCACGTCTTTCGCCCAAGCCGGACCTGATACAGCGTCGGCCGATCATAACAAAACCAAACGTACGGTTATTATTCGGAGCCAAGACTGTCAATATGACCGTACGTTCAGTATGATCCCGGAGCACGCCGGGCAGGTTTGGCGAGGTGGACGGAGAGCGATGGTCAGGGTCCGGACGGAAGCCAAGCGGGACGCGATCCTCGACACCGCGGCCGAGGTGTTCAAGGAACGAGGCCTCGAAGGCGCCTCGATGTCGGAGATCGCCAGCAGGCTCGGCGGCTCTAAGGCGACGCTGTACGGCTACTTCCCGTCCAAGGAAGAACTGTTCGTGCACGTCGCGCTCCGCGTCGTCGGCAAGCAGATCCTCGGCATGTACGAAGATCTAGAGGCGCGCGCCGACGAGGATCCTGAGCGTGTGCTCATCGAGGTCGGCAAGAGACTGCTCACACGCGTGCTGGCCGAGGACGCCACCACCGCCCACCGCCTCGCGGTGGCGCACGGCCGGATCGGCAATCTCGGGCGGATTTTCTACGACGCGGGCCCTGGCAAAGCGATCGAGGCGTTCACGCGCTATATCGACGCGGCGACAAAAGCCGGCCGCCTGCGCACCGACCATCCGGGTACGGCGTCGCGTCACCTGTTGGCGCTGCTCGAATCCGAGATCGTGTATCGCCGCAGCCTGCAATTCGACGACGCCATCTCCGCCGGCGCGATCGATCAATGCGTCGGCCGGGCCGTGAAGGTTTTCCTGGCTGCTTACGCTGCGCCGCCGACGAGCGACCAAGCGTCGTAAAGCCTCGTCCACACCCGTCGTCCCCTCGCCTTCGATTCAAATGCGACGGGTGGATTGACGGGCCACAATGCCGGCAGGCGGCAGGATTTGTTACGATATCTATATTGCGAGCAGCACGTTCGTGCAGCGCCCTCGCGATTTGACAGTGCCGTCCGTCCGCGTGGATAGTCCGCCGGTCGCAGCGCGAGGCTCGACTGCGCGGTGTTCGCGCCGCCTCGCGCGGCTCTCTGCCGGCAGCGCCTCAGCGGGCGGCGGCAAGCACAGGTTCTTCGATGAAATTCACCACACGATTGGTCCTGCTGGTCACGGTGCTGACCGTCGGCGCAACCCTCGTGACCGCCGCGCTGCTGACCTGGACCACGCGGCGCGCGATCATCACCGAGGCGGAAGCCTCGGGCGAAAAGGTGGCGCGGCTGCTGGCGCGCAGCGCCAGCCTCGCCGCGTCGATCCCGACCGAAGTCGAAGGCATCATCGCCGAAGAGATGACTGCGGAAGGCACCCTGCTAGGACACTTCGTCGAAGCGGCCGAACGCGCCGGGATGACGCCGGCCGAGATCAATCGCCGGCTGAAGTCGATTACCGATCAGACGACGCTCGACGAGATCTGGATCACCGACGAGAAGGGACACGCTTATCTGCACAGCCTGCCGGACGTCGATTTCACCTTCAGCAACTCGCCGCAGGTGCAGCCGCAGGCCTACGCCTTCCACGATCTGCTCACCGGCAACAAGAAGGTGGTCGACCAGGAGGCGCGCAAGCGCGACATCGACAACCAGCATTTCAAATATGTCGGCGTCGGCGGCATCGACAAGCCGCGCATCATCCAGGTCGGCCGCAGCGCCAAGTTCCTGCAGCAATTGACCATGAAGATCGGGCTGCCGCGTACGGTGGAAAACCTGCTGGCGGACGGCGACATCGACGCGGTGTGGGTGTTCGACCGCAAGCTCGATGCGCTGGTCGGTCCCGGCGTCTACGGCGCCGATCGCCGCGACGGTCCCAACGAGAAAGAACTCGGCCCGGTGAGCCTGGTCATCGCCGACGGCCAGACCCGGCACGTCGAGAGCCGCGAAAATCTCAGCGTGATCGCCCCGGTGCGCAACGATCACAAGGAAATCGTCGGCGCCGCGCTGGTGCGGCTGCCGATGAACCGCGTCTGGGCCACGGTGCAGAGCCAGGCCGAGATCGCCGCCGCGACCGCATCGGCCATCGCGGCACTCGGCATCCTGCTGTCGATCGGCGTCGCCCGCTATCAGTCTGCGCCGCTGCGCCAGATCACCCGCGCCGCCGCCGCGCTGGAGTCGCAAAAATTCGATCCGGCGCTGCTGAAGCCGGTGTCCCAGCGTCGCGACGAGCTCGGCCAGCTCGCGCGGGTGTTCACCGGCATGGCCGGACAAGTCGCCGCGCGCGAGGAATATCTCGACTCGATGGTGAAGCAGCGCACCGAGGAACTGGAGACCCGCAACCGCAGCCTGGAAGGACTTTCGGCGGCGCTGTCGAAATATCTGTCGCCGCAGGTCTATTCCTCGATCTTCAGTGGCCACCAGGACGCCGAGATCGCCTCCAAGCGCAAGAAGCTGACGATCTTTCTGTCCGACATCGCCAACTTCACCGCGACCACCGACAAACTGGAGTCGGAAGATCTCACCGCGATGCTCAACCGCTACCTCGCCGAGATGGCGCAGATCGCGCTCAAGCACGGCGCCACTATCGACAAATATGTCGGCGACGCGGTGCTGGCGTTCTTCGGCGATCCGGAGAGCCGCGGTGTCAAGGAGGACGCGGTCGCCTGCGTGATGATGGCGATCGAGATGCAGGACAAGCTGAGACAGCTCGAGATGGAATGGATCGACGCCGGCGCCGAGCGCCCGTTCCGGGTCCGCATTGGCATCAACACCGGGTTCTGCACCGTCGGCAATTTCGGCAGTCCGGACCGGATGGACTACACCATCGTCGGCGGCGCAGTGAATCTCACCTCGCGCCTGGAGCAGAACTGCGAGCCCGGCTCGATCCTGATTTCGCACGTCACCTGGTCGTTGGTGAACGACGTGATCGACGCCGAGGAGCGGCCGGCGCTGACCGTGAAGGGCTTCGGCGAGCCGGTGCGCGCCTATGCGGTGCGGGGACTGAAGGCGGCTGCGGCCTCGGTGGTGATCCGCAAGGAACTGCCCGGAATGCGACTATTCATCGACACCGGCACGGCGGACCGCAACGAGGTGAAACAGACGCTCGTGCGCGTGGCCGAGGATCTCGGCAAGAGCTGAGCCGACGGGACAACCCGCGCGCCGCTACTTGTTGGGCTGGACCGTGATCTCCTTCAACGTGCCATCGGCGACGACCACGACTACGAACACCAGCCTGTCTTCGTCGCGGTGCAGCCCGGCGCTGATCGCCCGGCCGCCGCCGAGTTTTTCGGCGATCATCACCGCTTCCGACAGCTTCATCCTGATCCGGCCAAAATCGGCGAGATCTCGCTGCGTGTCGGGATCGAGCTCGGAGGCCGGCCTGGCCCTGGCCGGTCGGACGATCCGGCGCGTGGCGGCATCGATCATGATGCTCCACACTTGCCCTGCCCGATACGCCTTGACCTCGAACCACGGAACGGCGCCCTCGTCGCTCAGATCGAGGTCATAGACCCGCGCGCCGCGCAGCTTCTTCTCCGCCAGCCGGATCAAGTCCGCACCGCTGCCGAGCGCGATCATCGATGGACCGGTCCGCTCGTCGCTCGGGCTGACTGCCGGCGTTTGAATCTCTGTGTCGCTGCCGCGATCGGCCACCGCGGCCGAAGCCGGCCAGATCGCCAGCACGGCCGTCATCAGCGCGGTGGTGAACCGGATTGCGGACATCTTCACCTCACTCGTCCAGCACAGCCAAAACGGCGGACGCCGCGCGCGGGCCGCTTTGCTACTGGACACCGGCCACGTGTCGGGACGGGGTGGTGGCCGCAACGGGCGCCGGTGCGGAATCATCCGCCGGCGGCGCGCTCGACCAGGCATGGCCGCTGCGCGCGCGATCGTAGCCGTATTGATACAGCGAACGCATATAGGCGGTGTCGAAACCGGGCGGCGACGGCGGCCGGTCGCTCTCGATATAGGTCAGGTTGAAACCATATTTGTTGCGGCGGGCAAACGCATAGGTGCTGTAGAGGATCGACCGGGTCTGCGCCTTGATCATCGACGACGACGCCCGCGCGGCGATATCGAGCGCGCGATCGCGCACCAGTTGGAACTCCGGCTCGATTGTGTTGTTCATCAGGATGTAGAGCTGCAGGTTGAGCGACTTGTCCCACGACGCACTACGCATCAGATACGCCTCGGGCAAGGTCAGCACCGGCGACATCACGCCGCCATCCACATGCATCTCCTGGAACCGGACGCCGTCGGCTTCCGCATTGACCAGCATCGGCGGGAACACCGCCGGTATGCTGGCCGAGGCCGCGACCACATCCCTGAACAGATTGAGACTCTCCGACGTCTTCAGCGAGGCGATCCGGCCCATGTCCCAGATCACCGAGCGCTGCGAATCCAGATTGGTGGTGACGACGAACAGCCTCCGCCCCTTGGCGTGCTGCTCAGCCACCTCCTCCATGAAATTGGCATCGATGTAGCGGGCAACCAGTTCGCGCAGGCGCTTGTTGCCGAACAGGCCAGAGCCGAAGATCGCGTTGAACGGGTTCGGATCTTCGAGCAGGCTCTCGGCCACACCGCTGGTGTAGAGCTCGCGTAAGGTGTCGTCATAGCGCGGGCCGAGATAGGCGAACGGCGCGATCAGCGCGCCGGTGCTGACGCCCGACACGAGTGAGAACGACGGCCGGCGCCCCGCGGCGGTCCATCCAGCCAGCACGCCCGCACCATAGGCTCCATCGGCGCCACCGCCGGACAGCGCGAGGTAAGTCTGAGCCCCGGACATCAGGCGTCGATCCACGAAGACCGAGGGCGGATCGTCGGCGTAGCGCCGCAGATCGTCGCGGTCGAGGATCCGCGCCTTGGTGGCTTCGGCGGCCGTGTAGGGCTGTCGCGGCAGGCTCGCACAGGCGGCCAGCCAGCAGCTCGATGCCAGCACGAACACGACGACAAACGAGCGGGGCACGCGGGACATCAGGACACCAACAGGAACGAGGGACGTAAGACTATAGGCTCGCCGGCGGATCGTTGCGCCAACCGTTCCAGATCCCGGAACTGTCGAAGCGCGGCGCCTGCCCCGGAACGCGCTCGAGATAGTCCTGATGGATCGCCTGGATGGTCTTGCGGTCGTCGAATTTCACCCGCCAACTGCTCGGCGAGCCCTGCCCGACGATGACGCCTTCTCGTGTGCCATAGCGTGGATGCCGCTCGCGGCCGAGCGGACTCATCCGAACGCGGTCGCCGCGGCACAGCGGAAGATCGGGCGGTGTTTGAGTCGAACTAGCCATCCTAAGCCTCTTGTGTCGGCGCCTTGATGCGGAACCACGCGATGTACAGCGCAGGCAGGAACAACAGGGTGAGTACCGTGCCCACGATGATGCCGCCCATCATCGCGTAGGCCATCGGTCCCCAGAACACTTCGCGCGCGATCGGGATCAGCGCCAGGCTGGCCGCCGCCGCCGTCAACATGATCGGCCGCATCCGGTGCTCGGTGGCCTCCACCACCGCATCCCAAGGTGGACGTCCCTCGCTGCGGAGCTGCTCGATCTGCACGATCAGGATCACCGAGTTCCGGATCAGGATGCCGATCAGCGCCAGCACGCCGAGGATGGCGACGAAGCCGAGCGGCGCGCGGCTCGGCAGCAGCGCCGCAACCACGCCGATCAGCGCCAGCGGCGCCACCGCGAACACCAGGAACAACCGCTGGAAGCTCTGCAGCTGGATCATCAGCACGGTGGCCATCACGAACAGCATGATCGGCACCACCGCGACGATCGGCGCCTGCGACTTGCCGCTCTCTTCGACCGCGCCGCCGACGGCGACCGAATAGCCGACCGGCAGCTTGGCACTGAACTCGGCGACCGATTGCTTGAGCTGTTCGACCACGGTCGCCGGCTGCACCTCGTCGACGACGCTGGCCTTGACCGTCACGGTCGGCAGCCGCGCGCGGCGCCAGATCGTCGGCTGCTCCAGCTCGTAGCGGAAGGTCGCGACCGCCGCGAGCGGCACGGTTTGCCCGCTCCCCCCCGCCAACTGCAGGTTCCGCAGCGTCTCGATCGAGCCACGCTCGGCGTCGTTGGCGCGGCCCACCACGTTGATCAGGTAAATGTCGTCACGCACCTGGGTGATGGTCGCGCCGTCGAGGATGCCGTTGAGGGTCGAGGCGATGTCTTCGGAGGTGACGCCGAGCTGCCGCGCCTTGTCCTGCAGCACGTCGACCTTGATCACCCGCGCCGGCTCCATCCAGTCGAACACCACTTCGCCGAGATGCGGATTGGCCGCGACCTCGCCGGCGAGCTGCTGCGCGAAGCCGCGCACTTTGGCGATGTCCGGCCCGCTGACGCGGTATTGAACCGGCCGTCCCACGGGAGGCCCGATATCGAGCAATTTCACCAGCGCGTCGGTGCCCGGGAAGGTTTTGCGCAAGTAAGCCTGCAGCTCCGGCCGCAGCCGGTCGCGGTCTTCCAGACTCTTGGTCACGATCACCATCTGACCGAAGGTCGCGGTGGAGGGCTCGACATCGAACGACAGCACGAAGCGCGGCGCGCCCTGCCCCACATAGGTCGACCAGTGATCGATCCCCGGCCGTCCCGCCAGCGCCTCACGCTCGAACTTGGCCATCTGCGCATTGGTCTCGGCGATGGAACTGTTCTGCGGCAAGTTCCAGTCGACGATCAGTTCCTTGCGGTCGGAATTCGGGAAGAACTGCTGCTGCACGAAGCCCATGCCGACCAGCGACAGCGCGAAAGCCCCCAGCGTCAGGCCGATCGTCAGCCAGCGATGCTGCATACAGAAGCCGAGCGTCCGGCTGAACATCGTGCCGAACCGCCCCTTGGTCTCGTGATGCTGCTTCATCTTGTCGGGCAGGATGGTGACGCCGAGCAGCGGCGTGAACAGCACCGCGACGATCCAGGACGTCAGCAGCGACACCGCGATCACCACGAACAGCGTGAAGGTGAATTCGCCCGCCGCGCTGTTGTTGAGACCGATCGGAATGAATCCCGCCACAGTGACCAGCGTGCCGGTCAGCATCGGAAACGCCGTCGAGGTGTAGACGTGGGTCGCCGCTTTGGAGAGCGAGTCGCCGACCTCCAGCCGCGCCACCATCATCTCGACCGCGATCATCGCGTCGTCGACCAGCAGGCCGAGCGCGATGATCAGCGCGCCGAGCGAAATCCGCTGCAGCGAGATCCCCGAATAGGACATCACCATGAAGGTGATCGCCAGCACCAGCGGGATCGAGATCGCGACCACCAGGCCGGCGCGCATGCCGAGGCTGATGAAGCTGATCACCAGCACGATCGCCACCGCCTCGAACAGCGCCCGGGTAAAGCCCGACACCGCCTCGTCGACGATTTGCGGCTGGTCCGACACCAGATGCACTTCGGCGCCGACCGGCAGATCGGCGGAGATCCGCTTCATCTCCTCCTTCAGCGCCTCGCCGAACTGCAGCAGGTTGGCACCGGCTTTCATGCCGATCGTCAGCGCGATCGCCGGCTCGCCGTTGAAGCGGAACAGCGAGGTCGGCGGATCGACATAGCCGCGTCGGACGGTGGCGACGTCCGTCAGCGGAAAAAACCGGTCGTTGACCCGCAGATTGATCGCCTTGAGGCTTTCTTCCGAGGTGAACTGGCCGCTGACCCGGACGGCGATCCGCTCCGGCCCCGCCTGCAGCACGCCCGATGGTGTGATCGCGTTCTGCGCCTGCAGCGAGCTGACGATGGTGCGCTGATCGAGGCCGAGCGCCGCCACCTTGCGCGGGGAGAATTCGAGGAAGATCACTTCGTCCTGGGCGCCGACGATGTCGACACGGCCGACATTCGGCACCTGCAGCACCTTGGCGCGGACTTCCTCGACCTTGTCGCGGAGCTGGCGCTGGGTCAGGCCGTCGCTGGTGAACGCGTAGATGTTGCCGAACACGTCGCCGAAGCGATCGTTGAAGGCGGGACCGACCACGCCTTGCGGGAAGTCGCCCTTGATGTCGTTGATCATGTTACGCACGCGCACCCAGGTGGGCTGCACGTCGCGCGCCTTGGTGGTGTCGCGCAGATTGACGAACACCGTGGTCTCGCCGGCCGTGGTGATGCTCTTGGTGTAGTCCAGCGACTCCAGTTCCTCGAGCTTCTTTTCGATCCGGTCGGTGACCTGCCGGGTGGTCTCCTCGGCCGAGGCGCCGGGCCACTTCGCCTGGATCACCATGGTCTTGATGGTGAACGCCGGATCTTCCTCGCGGCCGAGGTCGAGATACGAAAACAGACCGGCCGCCATGAAGGCGATCATGAAGTACCAGACCAGCGAACGGTGCTGCAGCGCCCAGTCTGAGAGATTGAACGACTTCACGGCGTGACTTCCCGTTCGAACCGGACCATTTGGCCTTCCTGCAGATGATGGACGCCGGCGGTGACGATCCGCATGCCGGCCTCGAGTCCATCGGTGACCAGAACTGTGCCGTTGTCGCTCGGCGCGACCTGCACGCTGCGCTTAGCGACCGATCCCTTGGCGGTGTCGATCACCCACACGCTGGCCTGATCGCCCCCGCGCAGGATCGCGGTCGCCGGCAGGCGGAAGCCGCGGCTCGGCTTGCCCGGGATCAGCGTGGTGATCGTGGTGCCGAGCCGGAACGTCTCGGGCGGATTGTCCAGCGTGATGCGGACCCGCCGTGCGCGGGTGACCTGATCGGCCTGCGGCGCGATCTCGCGCACCTTGCCGTCGACGCGGACCCGCGGATCGAGCTGCAGCGCCACCGTCAGCGGCGTGCCGATCTTGAGCATCCCGACGAGATCGTCGGCGACATCGATCACCGCCTCGCGAACATCAGGACGGGCGACGGTCGCGACCATCTGGCCGGGATTGACCACCTGGCCGACCTGCGCACCGACCGCGGTGACGACGCCGGCATATTGCGCCTCGACCTTGGTGTAACTCAGTTGCTCGCGCGCTTTCGTCAGCGCCGACTGCGCCCGCACCACCGCGGCCTGGGCCGCGGCGTCGCTTTGTTCGGCGGAATCCAGCGTCGCCTTGGTGGTGGCGCCGGTCTCGATCAGGGTGCGCTGCCGGTTGGCGGTGCCGCTGGCATTGGCCAGTTGCGCCTGCGCGGTGGCGAGATCGGCCTGCGCCGAACGCACCGCCAGTTCGGCGGCGAACGGATCGACAGCCGCCAGCGTCTGCCCCTTCTCGACGGTGTCGCCGATATTGACCGGACGGGCGATCAAGCGACCGAGCATCCGAAACCCGTAGTCGGTCCTGAACTGCGGCTCGACGGTTCCGACCACCGACAAGTTGGTCGCCTGCAGCGGGGCGACCACCGTCGACAGCACCGGCCGAACCGCGGCTGGCGGCTGCGCCTTGTCCTCGCAACCGGCGACCAGCAGTGCCGCTGCGATCATCGCAACAATCCGCGGAGCGTTCATGCGGCGCCTCCGACGTCGACGACGATCTGGCCGGGGCGCAGCAGCTTGCCGCCGTCGACCACGACGCGGTCGCCGATCGCAAGGCCGCGACCGACCACGATCGAGTTGGTCTCGTAGCTTTCGATCGTGACGCTCTTGAGCGAAACCGCATGGGTTTGCGGATCGACCACCCAAACCGCGGCGCCGCTCTGGTCGGCAGTCAGCGCGCTCCACGGCAGCACGATCTTGTCGACCGCCCGGCTGTAGCCTTCGCCGACCACGACGCTTCCCAGCGTCATCTCCGGCGGCGGATTCTCGATCGACAGTTTCACCCGCACCGATCCCGTCTTCGGATCGACGGTGGGAGAGATCTCGCGCGGCTTCGCCATCGCGGTAATCGCAGGGTTCGAGACCAGCGACAGCTTGATGGTGTCGCTGCCGACCGGAATCAGGAAGATCGCCTCGTAGACGTCGAACACCGCGTCGCGGGCGCCGTCTTCCGCCAGCGTGTAGGCCGACTGCGCCGATTGCGCGACCTGGCCGACCTCGACGTTGCGTGCGGTGATGATGCCGGCGGCGCTGGCGCGCAGCTCGGTGTAGCCGAGCGCGTCCTTGGCGATGCCGAGCTGCGCCTTGGCGGTGTCCAGCGAGCCCTCGGCGGCGCGCAGCCCCTCCTGCGCCTGATCGAACGCGACACGGGTGGTGAAGCCGGACGCCATCAGCGTCTTCTGGCGTTCGTAGGTCGCGGTGGCGAGGCGGAGCTGGGCTTCGGCAGCGGTCAGCGCCGCCTGGGCGCCGACCAAATCGGCGCGCTGTTCGGTCGGATCGAGCCGCGCCAGCACGTCGCCGGCCTTCACGTGCGCCCCGACATCGACCAGACGTTCGATTACCCGGCCACTGACCCGGAACGACAATTCGGTCGAAACCCTGGCCTGGACGTCGCCCGTCAACCGGATCACCGTGCTGCGCGGCTGGTCGCGAACCAGCTCGGTTTTCACCAGCGTCACCGGGTGTTCCGGCCGGGCCTCCTCGCCGCACCCCGCCAGAGCGGCGGCGACCAACAGCAGCACCACGGTTCTGAGCCGAAGCATCAAAAATTCGCCCATTCGATCAAGCGCATCGCAGTGCAATATTATTGACTGACTCGAAAGTCAATAGTAAAACTACGTGATCGGAGTCCGCCCATGCCGCCTGCCGTGACCAAACGCGCCCGCCGCAAAGCCGAGCGCCCCTCGGAAATCCTCGACGCCGCGTTCGAGGAATTCGTCATGCACGGCTATGCGGCGACCCGTCTGGAAGACGTCGCGGCCCGCGCCGGCGTCACCAAGGGCACGATCTACTTTTACTTCGACACCAAGGAACGGGTGTTCGAAGAGATGGTTCGGCACAAATCGCAATCGTTTCTGCCCGGCCTGAAGGACTACGCGCTCACCCTCCCCGGCTCGGCCACCGAACGGCTGCGCGGCTTGATCGCCTTCACCTATGGCCACATTGCGGAGAACCGCGAGTCGCGCGAGATCCTGCGCTTCCTGATCGCCGAAGGCGGCCGCTTTCCCGATCTGGTCGACCGTCACTACGAGGAATTCGTCGCGCCGATCATCGATCAGTTCAGGGAAGTCATCGACCAGGGCGTCGCCGCCGGCGAATTCCGCGATGCGCCGGCTGCCGGCTTCACCGAGATCGTGATGAGTCCCGCGGTGCTGCTCAGCCTGTGGTCGCTGCTGTTCGGCACCCGTAAGGAAGTCGATTTCGCCGCTTTCACCGAAGCTAGCGTCGATCTGCTGCTGCGCGGTCTCGCGAAAAATTGACGCATCACGCGCGACGCGCGTGTGCTGATCAATAAAGGCCATGCGCCATCGCAGGCTTTTCCGAAGCGGCAGGCGCACTATCTACAGCCTTCACATCGTCAGGGCTGCCCTCCATGAAGAAGATCGGTTTTCTCTCGTTCGGCCATTGGTCGCCGCAGTCACGCACGCGTTCGGCCGCCGACGCGCTGCTGGAAACCATCGATCTGGCGCAGGCCGCCGAACAGCTCGGCGCCGATGGCGCCTACGTCCGCGTGCATCATTTCGCCCGGCAACTCGCCTCGCCCTTCCCGCTGCTCGCCGCGATCGGCGCCAGGACCAAGCGCATCGAGATCGGCACCGCCGTGATCGACATGCGCTACGAGAATCCGCTGTACATGGCCGAGGACGCCGGCGCCGCCGATCTGATCGCCGGCGGCCGGCTGCAGCTCGGCATCAGCCGCGGTTCGCCCGAGCAGGTGATCGATGGCTGGCGCTATTTCGGCTATCAGCCCGCCGAGGGCGAGAGCGACGCCGACATGGGCCGCCGCCACGCCGAAGTGCTGCTCGACTTGCTGCGCGGCCAGGGCTTCGCGCAGCCCAACCCGCGGCCGATGTTTCCCAATCCGCCCGGTCTATTGCGGCTCGAACCATATTCGGAAGGCCTGCGCGATCGGATCTGGTGGGGCGCCGGCTCGAATGCGACCGCAGTGTGGGCCGCCAAGCTCGGGATGAACCTGCAAAGCTCGACGCTGAAGAACGACGAGACCGGGGAGCCGTTTCACGTTCAGCAGGCGGCGCAGATCCGCGCCTATCTCGAAGCCTGGAAGGAGGCCGGCCACACCCGCACGGCGCGGGTCTCGGTCAGCCGCAGCATCTTCCCGCTGGTCGACGACCGCGACCGCGCCTATTTCGGCCGCGACGGCCAGCAGCAGGATCAGATCGGCTATCTCGACGAACAGACCCGCGCGATCTTCGGCCGGTCTTACGCGGCCGAGCCCGACGCGCTGATCGAACAGCTCAAAGCGGATGAGGCGATCGCCGAAGCCGACACGCTGCTGCTGACGATCCCCAATCAGCTCGGGGTCGATTACAACGCCCATGTGATCGAGGCCGTCCTCACCCATGTCGCGCCGGCACTCGGCTGGCGCTGATTCGCGTGGTGCAGCCGCATCGCTGATCTGCGTGCATAACACCGATTGGAACCGCCGCGGGTGCTCGACGCGGCGCGCCCAGGTTGTTAAGCCCCCTGCTCGCGAAAGGAGACCTCGGGCCGCGCCATGACCGTTGCGATCGAAATGGGGCAAACCAATTCAGGCGCAACCGCGGCTCTCGATCTCGAGGAACTGCTGGCGACGCGACTGTTGGTGCAGGGCAATTCCGGCTCGGGCAAGTCGCATCTGCTGCGCCGCCTGCTGGAGCAGAGCGCGCCCTGGGTACAACAGGCGATCATCGATCCCGAAGGCGACTTCGTCACGCTCGCCGAGCGATTCGGCCATCTCGTCATCAACGCCGAAGACCACACTGAGCGCGGCCTGCAGGTTGCCGGCGAGCGCGCCCGCATTCACCGCGTCTCGGCGGTGCTCAATCTCGAGGGCCTGGACGCCGAGAACCAGATGCGCCGCGCGGCGGCGTATCTCGACGGCATGTTCAACACCGCGCGCGACCATTGGTATCCGATGTTGGTGGTGGTCGACGAAGCGCAACTGTTCGCGCCCGCCGTCGCCGGCGAAGTCTCCGACGAAGCGCGTAAACTGTCGCTCGGCGCGATGACCAATTTGATGTGCCGCGGCCGCAAGCGCGGCCTCGCCGGCGTGATCGCCACCCAGCGGCTGGCCAAGCTCGCCAAGAACGTCGCGGCGGAAGCCTCGAACTTCCTGATGGGGCGTACCTTCCTCGATATCGACATGGCGCGCGCCGCCGATCTGCTCGGCATGGAGCGGCGGCAGGCCGAAGCGTTTCGCGATCTCGAACGCGGCCAGTTCATGGCGCTCGGCCCGGCGCTGTCGCGCCGGCCGCTCGGCCTGCGGATCGGGCCGACCGAAACCCATCCGCGCAACTCGACGCCGCGCCTGATGCCGCTGCCGGAAGCAGGCCTGGAAGACGCGCGCGCCGTGATCCTCGCCGCGCCGCCGCCGGAGACCATCGCAACACGGCCGCAGCGCCGCGCGCCGGCTCCGGATCTGCTCAGCCAGTTGATGGCGGCCAAGTCGGTCGCGATCGACCCCACGCCGGAGCCGGAGGCGCCCGCACTCAGCGACGAACAGATCGCCGAGCGCCGCGACCGGCTCGACCGCATCCTGCGCGCGATCCTGGCCGAACCGGATGCTGGCTTCCGCGCCATCGGCGTGCTGTATCAGGAATTCGTGGTGCGCTGCCGGATCGAAGGCCTCGCCACCGCGATCCCGGACATGACCGAGTTTCGCCGGATGCTGACACACGCCCGCGCCGGCCTCACCACCGAGATGGCGGCCGATGATGCGTGGCAGGACGTGACGCTGCGCGCCTCCACGTTGCCCGACGATATGCAGGGCGTGTTCATGATCATCGCCCGCGCCGCCAAGGAAGGCTGGCCCTGCCCCGGCGACGCTGCGATCGCGCGGGCCTATGGCACGCACTCGCTGCGCCGCGCCCGGCGCCTGCTGACCTACATCGAAGAACAGGGCCTGATCGTCTGCCAGTTCGACGGCGCCGGCCGCCGCACCGTGACGCTGGTCGAGCTCGCCTGGGCCACCGCGCCCGGCGATCCCAACGCGCCCGACGATCTGCCGATCGAAGACGATTGCCGCGCCGCCTCGGCGTGAGCCCCGTCGCCCTACCGGCTAGAAAACGGTTCAAGTCGGCGCGCCGATTTGCGATACGAGAGGCAATCGCAGTTTTGCCGATGCCAGGAGGATCGCCATGAAGACACGGGCCGCCGTCGCGTTCGAGGCCAAGAAGCCGCTCGAAATCGTCGAGCTGGATCTCGAAGGGCCGAAGGCCGGCGAGGTGCTGGTCGAGATCAAGGCCACCGGCATCTGCCACACCGACGCCTACACGCTCGACGGCTTCGATAGCGAAGGCATCTTTCCCTCGGTCCTCGGCCATGAAGGCGCAGGCATCGTCCGCGAAGTCGGCGTCGGCGTCACCTCTGTGAAGCCGGGCGACCACGTCATCCCGCTGTACACGCCGGAATGCCGGCAGTGCAAAAGCTGCCTGAGCCAGAAGACCAACCTCTGCACCGCGATCCGCGCCACCCAGGGCAAGGGCCTGATGCCGGACGGCACCTCGCGCTTTTCCTACAAGGGCCAGACCATCTATCACTACATGGGCTGCTCGACGTTCTCGAACTTCACCGTGCTGCCGGAGATCGCCGTCGCGAAGATCCGTGAGGACGCGCCGTTCGACAAGAGCTGCTACATCGGCTGCGGCGTCACCACCGGCGTCGGCGCGGTGGTCAACACCGCCAAGGTCACGCCCGGCTCCAACGTCGTGGTGTTCGGCCTCGGCGGCATCGGCCTCAACGTCATCCAGGGTGCAAAGATGGTCGGTGCCGACAAGATCGTCGGCGTCGACATCAACGACGACAAGGAAGAATGGGGCCGCCGCTTCGGCATGACGCACTTCGTCAACCCGAAGAAAATCGACGGCGACATCGTGCAGCATCTCGTCGGGCTCACCGACGGCGGCGCCGACTACACCTTCGACTGCACCGGCAACACCAATGTGATGCGGCAGGCGCTGGAAGCCTGCCATCGCGGCTGGGGCGTGTCGGTGGTGATCGGCGTCGCTGAAGCCGGCAAGGAAATCTCGACCCGCCCGTTCCAGCTCGTCACCGGCCGCGTCTGGAAGGGCTCGGCGTTCGGCGGCGCCCGCGGCCGCACCGACGTGCCGAAGATCGTCGACTGGTACATGAACGGCAAGATCGAGATCGACCCGATGATCACCCACGTGCTGAAGCTCGAAGACATCAACAAGGGCTTCGATCTGATGCACGAAGGCAAGTCGATCAGGTCGGTGGTGGTGTACTAACCGCGCCCCGTCATTCCGGGGGCGCGCGCAGCGAACCCGGAATCCCGAGGTTCAGAGCACGGCGAGATTCCGGGTTCGCTCACTGCGTGAGCGCCCCGGAATGACGAAAGACAGGCTGCGCTATTCGCCCTCGGCCGTGCCACCCGCAAAATTGCGATACAGGAAGCGATCGCTGCCGGCGGCAGCCTCCGCCTCGGCCGTCCGAAAGATCCGGTCGTGCAGCGGCGACAGCGCGCAGGCCGGGTCGGTCGCGGCGGCGTCGCCGGCGAGCGCGAAGGCCTGACAGCGGCAACCGCCGAAATCGATCTCCTTGAACGCGCAGCTCGCACACGGCTGCTGCATCCACCCGGTGCCGCGATAGCGGTTGAACGCCTCGGCGGCGCGCCAGATCTCGGCGATCGGGGCGCCGTCCCGCACCGACGGAAACGCCAGCCCGGTGATGGTTTCGGCGGCGTGGCACGGCAGCACCTTGCCGCTCGGCGAGATGTTGAAGAACTGCCGGCCCCAGCCGCCCATGCATTTCTTCGGCCGGGCCGCGTAGTAGTCCGGGATCACGTAGTCGATCGCCAGCACCCCTTTCAGCCGATCGCGGGCCGCCTCGACCGTCGCGGTGCAATCCTCGATCTGCTGCAATGTCGGCATCAGCGCGGCGCGGTTCCTCAGCGCCCAGCCGTAATACTGCACATTGGCGACTTCGAGCCGATCGGCGTCGAGCTGCACCGCCATCTCGATGATGTCGGGCAGCAGGTGCAGGTTCTGCCGGTGCATCACCGCATTGACGGTGAGTGGCAGATCGAGCTCGCGGGTACAGCGCGCGACCTCGAGCTTCTTGGCGTGCCCACCGGCAAAGCCGCCGACACGGTCGGCGATCTCTGCCTCGCTGCCCTGAAAACTGATCTGCACATGCGCCAGCCCGGCATCCGCCAGCGCCGCCAGCCGCTCGCGGCTCAGCAGTACAGCCGAAGTGATCAGATTGGTGTAGAGCCCGACCTCGGTGGAATGCCGCACCAGCTCGACCAAATCCTTGCGCGCAGTCGGCTCGCCGCCGGAGAAATGCACCTGGAGCACGCCGATGCTCGCAAGCTCGCTGAGCACCCGCTTCCACTCGTCGGTCGACAGCTCGGCACCGCCGCGTTCCAGCTCCAGCGGATTGGAGCAATACGGGCATTGCAGCGGGCAGCGATGCGTCAGCTCCAGCAGCACCGCGAGCGGAATGCCGAACCTCTCCGCGACGCTGCCGGGCTTCTCCAGCACGGCGACGCCGTCGGAAACCGCAACGCTGGCGGCGGCCCCGCTCACGGCGCGGTCTCCCGCGCCTCGGTGAGAAAGCCTTTGTCGGCGAGATCCTGCAGCATCGCGATCACGTCGCGGCCGATCTCGGCGCGGCCCGCGGTGTACTTCGCCGCCAGCGCATCGATGATCGCCGCCACATCGCGCGCGCCGTCGCAGAGCTGCAGGATTTCGACCGCGATCTCGTCCGGCGCCAGCACCCGCTCCGGCGCCAGGATCACCCAGCGCTGCCTCGTGTCGTCGAACTTCAGCCGGGCGTGGCGCGGCAGCACCGGACGGCTGGCCTCGCTGACGCTGATCCGGCGCGGCGCCATCGGCTCAGACTCCTTCCGGCACGAACGCGCCGGGCGGAATGTGACCGTCGACATAGGCGTGATGCAGCGCGTCGAGCTGCGCCCACAACACGTTGGTCTTGAAGATCAGCGCGTTGCACACCGCCTCGCGCTCGGCCGGGGTGGTGGCGTGCTGCTTGACGTAAGTAAGCGCAAAGTCGGCATCGCGCGGCGCCTGTTCCAGCCGGCGCTTGAAGTAGCTCATGATCTCCGGATTGACGAAATCGTAATGCGCCAGCATCCCGGCGATCCGCTCCTCGTGCAGATTGGGCGCGAACAATTCGGTCAGCGACGAGGCGATCGCTTCCAGCGGGGTGCGGTCGCGGACGAAATGCACATAGGCATCCACCGCGAACCGCGTCGCCGGCAGAATGCCTTGCGTGGATTCGACGTAACCGCTGTCGAGG
The DNA here is from genome assembly GCF_010906995.1 of Rhodopseudomonas sp. WA056. NCBI lineage: Bacteria > Pseudomonadati > Pseudomonadota > Alphaproteobacteria > Hyphomicrobiales > Nitrobacteraceae > Rhodopseudomonas > Rhodopseudomonas sp. WA056. The sequence continues at coordinate 93,169 of NZ_QPFS01000002.1, forward strand.
CCAAGCCCTTCGGTCAGCTTCAGCCAGCGCTCGATACCGCCTTCGCTGGACAGATCGCCGTCGTGATCCTCGATCCGGTGCCGCCACTCGACGCGGGTGGCCCGATCGCGAAACCGCGAGATCACCACCGCGTCCTTGATCGGGATCGAGCTCTGATAATAGTAGCGGTTCAGCGCCCAGGCCTGCACCTGGCCTTTGTTGAGCTTGCCACCGTGCAGCAGGCGATGAAACGGATGCAGATTGTGATAGCGCGCGGCACCGATCTGGCGTAGCGCCGCTTCGAGCTCATCGGCATTGGCGAGCGGCGCGGCGCCGTTCAAAGAAAACGCGGTCATCGCATTCACAGCGTCACCTCCGTGCCGTCCGCCGGGATCTGCCAGCCGGCCGTTTCGAGCTGTCGGCGCTCCGCCGAGTGAGTCAGCAGCGCCGGATTGGAATTATTGATATGGACGAACAGCTTTTGGCCGACACCGAGATCCGCCAGCGCGGCGATCGCGCCGTCGTCGCCCGCCATCGCGATGTGCCCCATCGCCTGCCCGGTCTTGTGTCCGAGGCCGGCGGCGATCAGTTCGTCGTCGCGCCACACCGTGCCGTCGAACAGCAGCAGCGGCGCGCCCGACAGCCGCGCCTTGAGATCGTCGGTGACCCGCGCACACGCGGTCAGCACGTGCACTGTCCGCCCGGTCGCGGCCTCGGTGATGGTCAGCCCGAGCGTGTCGCCCTCGGCGTCGGTTCCGCCGGGATGGGTCTGTCCCTCGAGATACCAAGCGCCCTTCCCCGGCACCGCGAAGGCATTCACCTCGAGGCCGGACGGCGCGCCGTCCGGCAGCCGAAGGGCGAACGGCTGATCGACCGCGATCGGCTGCCGTTCCACCAGCTTTTCATTCAGCACGTTGAAGATGCTGTTGGCCTTCAGGATCGCCAGCACCTTGACGTGTGCATAGATCGTGAACGGCGAGCCCTCGCGCATCGACAGCAAGCCGGCCACGGCATCGACCTCGCCATTGGTCAGGATCACACCGGCGATCGGGCTGTGCCGCAAGGCGCCTGCGCGCGGATGCAATTGCGGCGTCGCGATGATCTGCTGGCGCAGGTCGGGGGACGCGTTGATCAGGAACCAGTGTTCGCCATCGCTGCTGACCGCCACCGACGCTTGGGTGCGGCGGAGCTCGGCCTCAGCGAAGGCCGCACGACAGACCGGGCAGCCGCAATTCCACTGCGGCACCCCGCCGCCGGCTGCGGCGCCGAGAACGATCACCCGCAGCATCGACCGCCTTCCACTGACGTCCACATCGACGGCATCGTGCGCAACTGAATGCGCAACCATCGCGACCGACAGGGACTGCCGATCGCGCTGTTCGCCGTCGCTACACCAAGCTGCGAGTCGATTACTTGCGCGCCGCGCAGGCGTACATGTTGATTTCCATGCCGACCGCGATTTCGACGATTTCCGGTTTCTTCCAGGCCATGAAGTCCTCCCGAGTTGCTGGTCTGATGCCGCAATGGCACGAGGATAGGTCTGCTTCATAACCCGCGCAAGCAAACCTCGTTGCGCGGCGCAGCGATCAATCCACGGCGACAAAGCGCCACGTGGGCAGCCCGCAGCCTCACCTTTGGTATGCCACAGATGCCGCGGGCGTCTGTCCGGTTCAGAAAGTCCACGCCACGCGCCTTGACGTCCTGGCATCTGGCATGCCAAACTTGCGCCAATGCCCCTCACAACGGACGCGCCGGGAGATCCATGACCGCACGCACCCGCCCCGCGCCGCGCGAGTCGTCAGCCGAAACCGAGCTCGGCATCGTGCGGCTGGCGCCGGAGACCAGCTTCAAGACCAAGGCCTACGCGGCGCTGAAGCAGGCGATCCTGAAGATGGACATCTACACCACGCCCGAGCCGGTGATGCTCGACGAGCGCGCGCTGTCGGACAAGCTCGGCGTCAGCCGCACGCCGATCCGCGAAGCGATCGCGATGCTCGAACAGGAAGGGCTGGTGAAGGCGGTGCCGCGGCGGGGCATCGTCGTGGTGCGCCGAACCAAGGCGGAGATCGTCGACATGATCCGCGCCTGGGCGGCGCTGGAGAGCATGGCGGCGCGGCTGATTACCATCGTGGCGCGCAAGCGCGACATCGCGGCGCTGCGCGACGTGTTCAAGGAGTTCGGCCCCGACCGGCTGCCGCAGGACCACATCGACGAGTATTCGCGCGCCAACATCGTGTTCCACCAGACGCTGATTTCGCTGAGCGAGTCGCCGGTGCTGGTCGACATGACGAACGACATCCTGATCCACGTCCGCGGCTATCGCCAGCTCACCATCGGCCGCAAGGAGCGCATCGCCGCCTCCCTGCCCGAGCATCTGGCGATGATCGAAGCGCTGGAAGCACGCGACACCGAACTCGCCGAAAAGCTGGCGCGCGATCACACGCTGCGGCTGGCCGCCTACGTCGAGACTCACGGCCAGGAGCTGTTCGCCTGACGCGGCGACGACCGGCGGACGTGACATGACAAGGACGTCCGTCGCGGATCGCTGCGGCGGATGCACTGACGGGAGAAGAGCCGCTTCGGCGCGCAGGAGACAACAGGAGCACGACCATGACCAAGGCGCTCGACGGCGTTCGCGTTCTCGACTTCACCCACGTGCAGTCCGGCCCGACCTGCACGCAGCTACTCGCATGGTTCGGCGCCGACGTGATCAAGGTCGAGCGCCCCGGCTCCGGCGACATCACCCGTGGTCAGCTCCAGGACATCCCGAAAGTGGACAGCCTGTATTTCACCATGCTGAACCACAACAAGCGGTCGATCACGCTCGACACCAAGAACCCGAAGGGCAAGGAGGTGCTGACCGCGCTGATCCGCGCCTGCGACGTGCTGGTGGAGAATTTCGGCCCCGGTGTGCTCGACCGGATGGGTTTCACCTGGGAGAAAATCCAGGAGATCAACCCGCGGATGATCGTCGCCTCGATCAAGGGCTTCGGTCCGGGACCGTATGAAGACTGCAAGGTGTACGAGAACGTCGCGCAGTGCACCGGCGGTGCCGCCTCGACCACCGGATTCCGCGACGGCGTGCCGCTGGTCACCGGCGCGCAGATCGGCGACAGCGGCACCGGCCTGCATCTTGCGCTCGGTATCGTCACCGCGCTGTATCAGCGCCACCATACCGGCCGCGGCCAGCGCGTCACCGCCGCGATGCAGGACGGCGTGCTGAATCTGTGCCGCGTCAAGCTGCGCGATCAGCAGCGCCTCGCCCACGGCCCGCTGAAGGAATACAGCCAGTTCGGAGAAGGCATCGAATTCGGTGAAGCGGTGCCGCGCGCCGGCAATGATTCCGGCGGCGGCCAGCCCGGCCGCATCCTCAAATGCAAGGGCTGGGAGCAGGACCCCAACGCCTACATCTACGTCATCACCCAGGCTCCGGTGTGGGAGAAGATCTGCGATGTGATCGGCGAGACCGGCTGGAAGACGCATCCGGACTACGCCACGCCGCCGGCGCGGCTGTCGCGGCTCAACGAGATCTTCGCCCGGATCGAGCAATGGACCATGACCAGGACCAAGTTCGAGGCCATGGAGATCCTCAACGCCGACGACATTCCCTGCGGCCCGATCCTGTCGATGAAGGAACTCGCCGAGGATCAGTCGCTGCGGGCCACCGGCACCATCGTCGAGGTCGATCACCCGGATCGCGGCAAGTATCTGTCGGTCGGCAACCCGATCAAGCTGTCGGACTCCCCCACCGAGGTGAAGCGCTCGCCGCTGCTCGGCGAACATACCGACGAAATCCTGCGCGAAGTCCTCGGCTACAGCGACGCCCACCTCGCCGAGATTCACCAATCCGGCGCCACTGCTCCGCCGCAAAAGCGCGCCGCGGAGTAAGCGGCACCGCCCTCTCAGCCGGACCGCCGTCGTGCCGGTCCTTGTCGCCACCCTCGCCGGACCTTTGCTGGCGTTGAGCTCGGGAATCTCCGATGAAGATCTGTATCTACGGCGCCGGCGCGATCGGCGGTTATCTCGGCGTTCAGCTCGCCCAGTCCGGTGCTGCCGATGTCAGCCTGGTGGCGCGCGGCGCGCATCTGCAGGCGATGCGGGACGACGGCCTGAAGCTGCTGATCGGCGGCGAGGAGCGCGTGGTTCGACCGAAGGCGACCGACAAGCCCGCCGAGCTCGGCGTGCAGGACTTCATCATCATCTGCCTGAAGGCGCATTCGATCACTGGCGCGATCGATGCGATGAAGCCGCTGCTCGGCTCGCACACCCGCATCGTCACCGCGGTGAACGGCGTGCCGTATTGGTACTTTCACAAGCACGGCGGCGCCGCATTCGAAGGCCGCACGCTGGAGAGCATCGATCCCGGCGGGCGGCAGTGGAACGAGCTCGGCCCCGAACGCGGCATCGGCTGCATCGTCTATCCGGCGACCGAGATCGAGGCGCCCGGCGTGATCCGCCATGTCTATGGCGACAAATTCCCGATCGGCGAGCCGTCGGGCGAAACCACTGCCGATGTCGAGAACCTGTCGAAAGTGTTCGAAGCCGCCGGGCTGAAGGCGCCGATCCTCGACCGCATCCGCGACGAGATCTGGCTGAAGCTGTGGGGCAATGTCTGCTTCAATCCGATCAGCGCCCTCACTCATGCGACGCTCGACGTCATCGCCTCCGATCCTGCGACCCGCGCGCTGGCGAAGGCGATGATGCTGGAGGCGCAAGCGATCGCCGAGACGTTCGGTGTCAAGTTCCGCGTCGACGTCGAACGCCGCATCGACGGCGCCCGCAAGGTCGGCGCGCACAAGACCTCGATGCTGCAGGACCTGGAACGCGGCCGCCCGATGGAGATCGATCCTCTGGTTACGGTCGTGCAGGAAATGGGCAAGATGACCGGCATCCCGACGCCCGCGATCGACGCCGTACTCGGCCTCGTCATCCAGCGCGCCAAGGTGGCGGGGCTGTACTGACGGTTCATCGTCCCACGCCCCGTCATTCCGGGGCGCTCGCGCCAGCGAGCGAACCCGGAATCCCGAAATTGTTAGCACGCCTAGTCCATCGAGATTCCGGGGTCGCGCATGTCATGCGCGCCCCGGAATGAATCCCGAGTTGAGGAACACTCCACCATGACCAAATGGGTTCGTTTTCGCGCGGGTGGCGCGATCGGGTTCGGCACCATCGCGCATTCCGACATCACCGTGCACGATGGCGAGATGTTCGGCGTCAACAATCCGACCGGGCAGACGCTGCAGCTCGGCGACGTCGAGTTGCTCAGCCCCTGCGCGCCCGGCAAGTTCATCGGGCTGTGGAATAATTTTCGCGCCCTCGCCGCCAAGCTCGATCAATCGATCCCGCCCGAGCCGCTGTACTTCCTCAAGGCCACCACCTGCGTCGCCGCGCACGGCGCCGTACTGAATCGGCCGTCGTCCTACGACGGCCGGGTGGTGTATGAAGGCGAACTCGGCATCGTGATCGGCAAGCGCTGCCGCAACGTCGCCGAAGCCGACGCTCCTTCGCACATCTTCGGCTACACCTGCGTCAACGACATCACCGCGACCGACGTCCTCAATCGCGATCCGAGCTTTCCGCAATGGACGCGCGCCAAGAGCTACGACGGCTTCGGTCCGTTCGGTCCGGCGATCGCCACCGGGCTCGATCCGATGGCGCTGTCGGTCCGCACCATCCTCAACGGCGCCGAGCGGCAGAACTATCCGGTCGCCGACATGATCTTCGGGCCACATCAGATCGTCAGCCGGCTGTCGCACGACATGACGCTCGAGCCCGGCGACCTGATCTGCTGCGGCACCTCGGTCGGCGCCGGGGTGATGAAGGAGCCGGTCAACGCCGTGACGATTGCGATCGAAGGCATCGGCGAACTGCACAACGAATTCCGTCAGACGGCGAAAGCCTGACGCCGATTCACACGCGCCGTCATTCCTGGGCGCGAACGAAAGTTCGCGAACCCGGAATCTGGAGGTTGTTTGAACGCCGAGATTCCGGGTTCGCTCGCTCACGCGAGCGCCCGGAATGACTCGGTGAGAGGATGCTCCCCTCCCCGCGCATTGGACATTTCGCCGTCGCTTCGGCAATCTCTCGACCGCCAGCAACAGCAACAGGCGCGTCAGGCGCCGGAATGTCCAAGGGGGATCCAGATGATCAAGACCCGTTTCACCCAAGCCTTCGGCGTCGAGCACCCGATCGTGCAAGGCGGCATGCAATGGGTCGGCCGCGCCGAGTTGGTCGCCGCCGTCGCCAATGCCGGCGCGCTCGGCATGATCACCGCGCTGACGCAGCCGACGCCGGATGATCTCGCCAAGGAAATCGCGCGCTGCCGCGAAATGACCGACAAGCCGTTCGGCGTCAATCTCACCATCCTGCCGGCGATCAAGCCGCCGCCTTACGCCGAGTATCGCCGCGTCATCATCGAGAGCGGCGTCCGAATCGTCGAGACCGCCGGCAACAAGCCGCAGGAGCACGTCGAGGAGTTCAAGAAGCACGGCGTCAAGGTGCTGCACAAATGCACCAGCGTCCGCCACGCGCTGTCGGCGGAGCGGATGGGCGTCGACGGCATCTCGATCGACGGCTTCGAATGCGCCGGCCACCCGGGCGAGGACGACACCCCCGGCCTGGTGCTGATCCCGGCCGCCGCCGACAAGATCAAGATCCCGATGATCGCGTCCGGCGGCTTCGCCGATGCGCGCGGCCTGGTCGCCGCGCTGGCGCTCGGCGCCGACGGCATCAACATGGGCACCCGCTTCATGTGCACCAAGGAGAGCCCGATCCATCAGGCGGTGAAGGAAAAGATCGTCGCCAACGACGAGCGCTCCACCGACCTGATCTTCCGCACCCTGCGCAACACCTCACGTGTCGCCAAGAATGCGATCAGCCAGCAGGTGATCGAGCTGGAGAAGCAGGGCGCGACCTTCGAGCAGGTCAAGGAGCTGGTCGCCGGCTCGCGCGGCAAGATGGTCTATGTCAACGGCGATACCGACGAAGGCGTATGGTCGGCAGGCATGGTGCAGGGCCTGATCCATGATATTCCAAGCTGCGCCGAGCTGGTGTCGCGGATCGTGCGCGAAGCCGAAGCGATCATCCGCGGCCGGCTCGAAGCCATGACCTCGGGCGGCGCGCGCGAGGCCGCGGAGTAAGACGCGCGCGCCGGATCGGCGCCGCGAGAACAGGACGAGCTTGCGATGAAAGCCTATGTCTACGGCGCCGCCGGTGCCGCCATCACCGAGATCGACAAGCCGGCGCCGACAGGTCCGCAAGTCCTGATCCGGGTCCGCGCCTGCGGGCTCAACCGCGCCGACCTCGGCATGACCAAGGGCCACGCCCACGGCGCCGCGGGCGGCGTCGGCGCGGTGCTCGGGATGGAGTTCGCCGGCGAGATCGAAGCGCTCGGCGACGAGGCCTATGGCTGCAAGATCGGCGACCGGGTGATGGGCTCCACCGCCGGTGCGTTCGGCGAGTACACCCTCGCCGATCACGGCCGGCTGCTGCCGATCCCGGACGGCATGAGCTTCGAGGACGCCGCAACCCTGCCGGTCGCCCTGACCACGATGCACAACGCGGTGGTGGCGATCGGCAAGCTGCGCTCCGGACAGTCGGTGCTGGTGCAAGGCGCCAGCTCCGGCGTCGGGCTGATGGCAATGCAGATCGCCAAGCTCAAGGGTGCTCGGCTGGTGATCGGCTCGTCGACCGACAAGGGCCGGCGCGACAGGCTGCATCAGTTCGGCGCCGACATCGCGGTCGATTCCTCCGGCGACGGCTGGGTCGATCAGGTGCTCGCCGCCACCGGCGGCGCCGGCGTCGATCTCGTCATCGATCAGGTCTCCGGAAAGGTCGCCAACCAGAACCTCGCCGCAACCCGCGTGCTCGGCCGCATCGTCAATGTCGGACGGCTCGGCGGCACCCATGCGGATTTCAACTTCGATCTGCACGCCGCGCGCCGGATCGACTATGTCGGGGTCACCTTCCGCAGCCGCAGCGTCGACGAAATTCGCGAGATCTTCCGCCAGGTCCGCGGCGACATCTGGCCGGCGATCGAGTCGCGCAGCCTGAAGCTGCCGATCGACAAGGTGTTTCCTTTCGCCGAGATCGGCGCCGCGTTCGCCCACATGGAAGCCAACCGCCACCTCGGCAAGATCGTCGTGAAGCTCTGACGCCGACGACCGTCCCGGGGGACGTGGCCAGCAACTAAGAATAGTTCGCAGGTCGATATTCGCACCGCGAGCACCGGCCTGCCGACGCGGCTTTTCTGCGCCGCACCGGACTGCTACATCCCGCCCATGAACGACTTCGCCAGTGCCAAATCCCGCGTGGCTGCGATTTCCGTGGTGGCGAGCGCCTCCATGGCCGCGGCGAAATTCGCCATCGGCATCGCGATCGGCTCGCTGGCGCTGATCTCCGAAGCGCTGCACAGCTCGATCGACCTGGTCGCCACCATCATCACCTGGTTCGTGGTGCGGATCTCGGATCGCCCGGCCGACGATGCGCATCACTACGGCCACGGCAAGATCGAAAGCCTGTCGGCGCTCGGGGTCATCGCCCTGCTCTACGTGCTGGCCGGCGGCATTCTGGTCGAAGCCTACAGCCGGCTGAGCGAGGCTGCGCCGCCGCCGACGTTCTCGTATCTCGCCTTCGCCATTCTCGGCGTCGACATCGTCGTCAATCTGTGGCGGGCATGGGCGCTGCACCGGACTGCGGTGGCGACCAAGAGCCAGGCGCTCGCAGCCGACGCGCTGCATTTCGGCTCCGACGTGCTCAGCTCGTTCGCCGTGATCGCCGGCCTGACGCTGTCGGCGTTGGGCTTCGCCTGGGGCGACGCCGCAGCCGCGATCGGCGTCGCGGTGATCGTGTCGGTGCTCGGCCTGCGGCTCGGCCGTTCGACCATCCAGACCCTGCTCGACCGCGCGCCCGACGGCGTCTCGGAGAAAGCGCGCGACGTGATCACCGCCGTGCCCGGCGTGGTCGGCATCGAGCGGCTGCGCACCCGGATGGTCGGCCCGACGCATTTCATCGATGCGCTGGTCGAAGTGCCCCGCACCTATCCGATCGACCGCATCGACGAGATCAATCGCAAGGCCCAGGAATCGCTCACCGCCGAGTTCGGCGATGCCGACCTCACCTTCACGGCGATTCCGGTGGCGCGCGACAATGAAAGCGTGCGCGAGCGCATCATGGTGATCGCGCGCAATTCCGGCCTCGCCGTCCACCACGTCACGGTGCACGATCTCGGCCACAAGCTGATCGTCAGCATCGACCTCGAGGTCGACGGCGAGATGCCGCTGATCGAAGCCCACGACATCGCCCACCAGCTCGAGGATCACATCCGCGAGGACTTCGGCACCGACGTCGAGATCGACACCCACATCGAGCCGCTGGAGCCGGAGCTGCCGCACGGATCCGACGCCGTGCCGTCGCGCGTCGAGGAAATTCGCGTGGCGCTGCGCGGGCTCACCGGCGACGGAGCGATTCACGACGTCCACAGCGTCCGGGTGCGCGACACCGACGCCGGCGAGATCGTGAATTTCCACTGCTATGCCGATCCGTCGATGAGCGTCATCGCAGTGCACGAGCACGTCGACGAAGTCGAACGCAAGCTGCGGGCGAAGTTCCCGACGGTGAAACGCGTGATCAGTCACGCCGAACCGCCGAACGCAGACTGAGCCGATCGTCTTCGCGAACTATCTCGGCGACCCGTTCTCGTTTCGGACTCGATTCACGAAAAAATGTCGGCGCCATTCACCTTTGGATAAGAATTTTTCCGATCACCGGAATCGTTGACTCTCGACAGCCCGCTAAAAGTCGATTCAAATCTTAATCGTGATTCGAACGGCGCTCGCTGCTTCGAAAGAGTGCTGACGGATACTTGGTGGGGGCCACGTATGGCGCGCGTGCAGGCGGCGGACGCCTGCGCTCAATCCGATTCGATCAAAGGATTGGCGCAGTCGATCGCTAAACCCGCCTATCATCGGCTGCTCAACGCGGAGCCGGTGCTTCGGCGCGCGGTGCCCTTGCTGATCATCGCGTTTCTCGTCACCATCTTCTGTGGCGCGGCCGTCCAGATCATCGAGCAGAGCAAACAGAAGCGCGGCGCGATGAACCGCGATCTCGGCGCGCTCGCAGATCTGCTCGCCGAGCGTCTCGAACATATCGGCGTCGTCCGGCTCGATCGTCCGGCCTCGATCGAGCGGCTGCAGAATCTGTTGCCCGCGCTGATTCCGTCGTGGGGGATCGCCGCAGGACGCCACGTCATCGTCACCAGTGCCGATCAGCGAATCCTGGCGCGCGTCCCGATCGGCGGCGCTCCGGCCGTCGACAACCGGTTCTTCGAAGTGCTCGGCGCCGCGGCGCTGACCAAGGCCGGCCAGCAAGGCGGCATCGTCGAGATCGTTCTGCCGGGGGGCGCCTCCGCGCTGGCGACGATGCACGTGGTGAAATCGCTGCCCGGCCAGGTCGTGATCGTGCAGGAGGACACCGGCTCGGTGCTCCGATCCGACACCGCCCTGCAAGTCACGCTGTCGGCGACCACCGGCTTCGTCGTGCTGATTCTCGGTTTCGCGTTCCACTGGCAGTCGACCCGGGCTCGCGAAGGCGACCTGATCAACGACGCGGTGCGCAGCCGGATCGACACCGCGCTCAATCGCGGCCGCTGCGGTCTGTGGGACTGGGATCTCAGCCGCGGCCGGATCTTCTGGTCGCAGTCGATGTTCACGATCCTCGGCCTGGAAAGCCGCAACGACCTGCTGACCTTCGGCGAGGTCAACGCCCTGGTGAAAGGCGAAGACATCGACCTGTTCGAGATCGCCGACGAGCTGGTCGCGGGCCGTGTCGACCACATCGACCGCAGCTTCCAGATGCGTCACGCGCAAGGCCATTGGATCTGGCTGCGGATGCGCTGCGAGCTGAGTCAGGAGGCCGGGTCGGCCGACAAGCACCTGATCGGCATCGCGGTGGACATCACCGAACAGAAGAGCCTCGCCGAACGCTCGGTCGAGGCCGACCTGCGGCTGCGCGATGCGATCGAGACCATTCCCGAAGCGTTCGTGCTGTGGGACGCCGAAAACCGGCTGGTGCTGTGCAACTCGCACTTCCAGCGGCTGCACAAGCTGCCGGACTCCGCGGTCTCGCCCGGCACCTCCTACGAGACCATTCTCGAAGTCGGCCGGATGCCGCAGCTCCGCACCCGGCTGTGCGACAATGGCGGCGTCGCGCCCGGCGCCCGCACCTTCGAGGCGCAGCTCGACGACGGCAAATGGCTGCACATCAGCGAACGTCGCACCAAGGACGGCGGCTACGTCGCGGTCGGCACCGACATCACCAGGATCAAGGCGCACGAACAGAAACTGGTCGACAACGACCTGCGGCTGCGCGCCACCGTCGCCGATCTCAAGATCACGCAGACCAAACTGGAGAAGCAGGCGCACCAGCTCGCCGACCTCGCCCGCAAATACGGCGACGAGAAACGCCGCGCCGAGGAAGCCAATCAGACCAAGTCGAAATTCCTCGCCAATATGAGCCACGAGCTGCGCACGCCGCTCAATGCCATCATCGGCTTCTCGGAGATCATGGGCAGCGGCATGTTCGGCACGCTCGGCTCGGAGAAGTATCAGGAATACTGCCACGACATCATGACCAGCGGTCACTACCTGCTGGAGGTGATCAACGACATCCTCGACATGTCGAAGATCGAGGCCGGCCGGATGCGGCTCGAAATGGAGCCGCTCGACCTTTCCAAGACGATCGGAGAGTCGCTCAAGGTGGTCGCCGGCCGCGCCGAGCACAAGCATCTCGATCTGCGGGCCGAGGTCGGCGATCAGATTCCGATCGTCGCCGACCGCCGCGCCATCAAGCAGATTCTGATCAATCTGCTGTCGAACGCGGTGAAGTTCACGCCCGACGCCGGCCGCGTCACGGTGCGCAGCCGCATCGCCGGGGATTCGATCGTGCTGATGATCGCCGACACCGGAATCGGCATTCCGCCGCAGTCGCTGCGCCGCCTCGGCCAGCCGTTCGAGCAGGTCGAGAGCCAGCTCACCAAGAGCTATCACGGCTCCGGTCTCGGCCTCGCCATCGCCAAGTCGCTGGTCAATCTGCACGGCGGATCGATGCGCCTGCGCTCGACGCTCGGCGAAGGCACCGTGGTGATGGTGAGCCTGCCGCGGGCCTGCCGGCAACGCCAACTCGCCGCCTGATCTCTTCTCGCTCGCCACGTCTCTGCCCTTGCTCAGCAGGGAAAACGATCGCTTCCACTTCCCATGAGATTCCGGGTTCGCGCTGCGCGCGCCCCGGAATGACTCGCGGTGGGTCTGAGCTAATCAACCTGCTCGTCGTTCGGGGGCGCGAGCGCAAGCTCGCGAACCCGGAACCTCGACGTGTTCTGGCAAGAAAGCCCCGGTTCTGATCGCTCAGAACCGGGGCTTCGCTGTTACTGAACAGCTTCGCTTACCAATTGACGCGGGCGCCGGCCGAGACCTGGTGGCTGGTGGCGTTGCTGCGGAATTCGCCGCTGTAGGCCGCGAACATCCGGAACGTTTCGGTGCGCCAGCCGGACAGCTTGGCGCCGACCAGCGCCGCATCGCGGCCGGGCTGCGCCGCATCGATCAGGAACGCGTTGTCGAGCAGCGCCGCCTCGCTGACCAGCGTGGCGTCGCGCAGATCGTGACCCCAGCCGACCTTCAGCTCCGGCACCAGCGTGGTGCCGTCGGTGGTGTGCAGCCGCCCGCTCACCGCGGCGCCGACCGTGGAGGTCAGCTTGTCGTAGGTCCGCGCCGCATAGACCAGGCCGATCGGAAGCTGGCTTTCGCTGTAGGCGTCGCGGCGGAAGCCCTGCCAGTTGACGCCGACGAACGGCTTCAGCGTCACGTCGCGCCCCATCGCGAACCGGTAGCCCGCTTCCAGCGTGGTGCCGACGCCGACGCCGTCGGCGTTGCCCTGCAGGCTGGTCGGCGACAGCAGGATCTGCCGGCTGGTCGCCATCTGGCTCGGACCGGCCGCGATCCGGAAGTCGACCACCGCGGCACCCGGCGTCCAGCTCGCATAGGCGGCGCCGGCGTAAGTATCGACGGTGCCCTGCATGTCGGTGCTGGTCGCCGTGGTGCGGACGTAGCCGAACGCGCCGCCGGCCGTCAGGCTGTTGGAGAACCGGCGATCGACGCCGACTGCGAAGCCGGCGCTGACCGCCTTCGAGCCCGACAGACCACCACTGTCGCCGACCCGGCTGTCACGGCCGAAGCCCTGCCCCCAAACCGACCAGCCGTCCTGCACCCGCTCGGCCGGCGAGATGCCGGCGAACGCGTTCATTGCCGAACTGGTGCCGGCGCTCATGGTGTTGCGGCCCGCATAAGACAGCGCGAACGATTGCGCGGTGCCGTTCTGGCCGAGTTCGCTGCCCGAGGACAGCATGTCCTGACGGTCGCCGATCGCGCCGAGGAAGCCGGTGAACGCCTGCAGCGGCGCGGACGCCATCGCCGGCTGGCCGGGGCCGGCGAGCTGACCGATCGCCTTGTCGAACTGCGCCTCGGTGTCGAGCTTGTACAGCGCGTCGTACAGCGCCTTCTTGTTGGCGGCCGGCATCTCGCCCGCACCCGCGCGTTCCTTGTCGAGGATGCGCGCGATCGACTGCGACGTCGGCGCCAGCTTGTCGGCTTCGGCGAGCTGACTGAAGCTGGACGGCGTCACCACCAGGGTGATCGAGGTCGGATTGTAGATCAGGTCGAAACGTCCGTTGGCCGGCAGGCCGGAGGTCGGCTGCACCAGCGTCGAAAAGCTGCCCGCGGTGCTGGCGCCGTCGGTCGCCTGCACGAAAGCGAAATCGGTGCCGATCGCCGGCGTGTAGTCGCTGACGGTGCCGACGCTGCCGCGCAGCACCGGAGTGAGCGTGCCGGCCGCATAGAACACGTTGCCGGCGCCGGTGACGTAGATCTTGTCGTAGGTGCCGGGGCCACCGGGAACGATCAGCGAGCCGTCGATGTCGATCCGCGTCGTGGCGGTCGAGGTCAGCGTCACGTTGCCGTTGAAGGTCAGCGTGCCGACAGAGTTGCCGTCCAGCACCGTACCGGACGGCACCGCGTTGTTGCTGACGAGGTCTTCGATATTGGCCATCTTGCCGGGCGACAGCGTGCCGGCGATCACGGTGTTGCCGGCCACGGTACCGAAGCCGGCCAGCGTCGCCGGCTGCGCGACCTCGAGCCGGCTGCCCGCCGTCATCGTCAGCGTGCCGTCGACCGCGAGCGTGCCGAGCTGCGCGAACACGTTGCCGCCGGCGTCGGTGCGGCCGGAGATCGTCAGAATGCCGGTGCCGATCTTGGAGAAATCGCCCTGGGTGGTGAGCAGCCGGCTCCAATAGGTGGTCTGGTCGGCAGCGACCGAAACGGCGGAGTTCGCAGCCAGCGTGGTCGGGCCGTCGGTGGCGCGGTCGAGCCGGATCAGGCCGTAGCCGAACACGGCGTCGACGCCGGCGGCACCGAGATCCTCGGCGGTCGAGAACAGCAGGCGCGACAGATCCTGGGCGTTGTAGCTCGGATTGGCCTGGATCAGCACCGCGATCGCGCCCGACACCGTCGGGGCCGCCATCGAGGTGCCTTGCGCGAACCCGTAGGTGTTCACCGGAACGGTCGAATACACCAGCGCGCCCGTTGCATCGTCGCCGCCGGGCGCGGCGACGCACCAGCTCGCGGTCACGCCGCAGAGATTCGAATAGGACGCCGCCGCCTTGGTGATGCCGACAGACATCACCGAGATGATCTGCCCCTGCTGATGTTGCAGCGCAGTTCCGTCGAGCTGCTGTCCCTGATCGTCGTAAACGCCGAGCGCGGCATGCGCCGGATTGAAGAACGGCATCAGCGCAATGCCGTTGGCGTTGCGGGCGGCGACCGGATTGTCGATCCGGTCGTTGCCGGCCGCGGCGACGATGATCTTGCCGGCTTTCAGAACATTGAACGCGGCATTGGCTTCGTCGTCGATGTTTCCGACGGTCCATTGCTGCAGATTGGTCAGACCGTCGGAGTTCGGGCCGTAGCTGGCGTTGTACACCATCGTCCCGCTCAGGCCGGCGAAGTAATTCAGCGCCAGCGCGGACGCATCGACGTCCCCGTAAGTCGTGTAGCCCTTCTCGGTGATCGCGCGCAGCGGAATGATGCTGGCATCGTAGGCGACGCCGTGCGCATCGACGTTGTCGAACTTCTCGGCAGCGATAATGCCGGCGACGTGCGAGCCGTGGATGTCGGTCTTCTTCGCACTCTCCGGCGACAGGTCGTTCGGATCGAACGCCTCGCCGATCTCGACGACGTAGTTCTTGCCGAGATCGGTCCTGAGCTTGTTGACGAGGCCCGCATTGGTGGTGTCGAATCCGGTATCGGCGACCGTAACGGTGACGCCGGCACCGGTGAATCCGCGATTGTAGGCGCCCTGCGCGCCGATCAGGTCGAGGTTCCAGGTCTGCTCGAGCTGGGACGGCATCGGGCTCGGCAGGTTCGGCGAATTGTTGGTCGCCATCGCGACGTTCTGATACGACGACGCGCTCAGTCCGGAGGCCGAGGCGGTGCGGGTCGCCAGCACCTGCGCGGCGTTCGGGGCCAGGACCATGCGTTGGCCGGAGGTCAGCACACCGAGATCGGCCGCCGTGGTGACATCGCGGAGCGCCATCGGCGCCAATGTGGAGACGTGGCGCACTACCGCGTCGCGCAGCCCGGGATCGCGATAGGTACTGTCGTAAGCCTGCGCGATCAGCGCGCGCTCGCCCTGCCGCAATGCCTCGGCGAATCTGGATTTGATCTCGCCCGGCAGCGCGGATCTGGCGGTCGATCTCGGCTTGGCAGCGGGCTCCGCCGCATACAGCGCGGCCGAACCCGGCGCGCTCACCAGAAACGTCGTACACAACAGCAGCGACGACAAACGACGATAACGCCCCACGGTGCTCACGGACTTCCCTTCCTGCCTGGCATGCGCCTCAGCCGCGCATGCGCCGTCTTCTGTTGATCTTCTGTCGGTGCTCCGGCCGCCGAACTGACGAACAGCCGCCCCGATGTTCGCGTAGTTCTAAATCGATGCTCGTGCGTCGCGACAGAGCACGGCGCCGCGTTTCAGGTTAGCCGCGGCGGTTTCCTTTGACTTTGCGTCTCAAAACCGAACCTGGAGGCAGCGCCAGCCGACAAATCGTGGCGGCGCCGGCACACGCGGCGCGCGCAATAAACAGTCTCCGCATGGTGTGGCTGGCAGGCACGGACGAATCGTCTTTCCCGGGAAAAACCGCTAGGCTAAAGGTACTTGGCCACGGCCGTAGAACAATACCGATGACCCGATCGAGCCGGCTTCAAGATCAATCGACCTGATGGCGTCCCTTCCCCGCCTCTATTACGTGACCTCCGGCCTGGACGAGGCCAACGCGTTCGCGACCTGGAGCGTGGTGATCTCGCCGCTGTTCGAGCCGCGGCGCTGCGGCCCGAGCAAGAAGACGCCGACCGGCTCGGCTTACGGCATCATCATCGGCGACCTGGTGGTCGCCAAGGTGGCGTTCAACGCCCAGGACTTCGTCCGCGACGCCCAGCGCATCGCCCTGACGCCGGACCACCTGCTGCTGCACCTCTACGTCTCCGGCGGCTTCAACGGCGAGGTGACGCGGCAGCAGACCGTGATCGGCCCCGGCAAGGTCGCGGTGATCGATCTCGCCTGCCCGATCTCCACTCGCGCCTTCGCATCGAACACGATCTGCCTGATCGTGCCGCGCAAGCTGCTCGTCGGCGTGCCGCTGCATGCGCTCAAGCCGAAGCTCGATCCGCTCCGCAACGACCTCTTGGCCGCCTATATCCGCTCGCTGCAGGAGCGCAGTGCCCAGCTCACCGAGGCCGATGTGGCGACCACGGTGGCCGAGACCGCCGATTTCCTGCGCCGGCTGCTGGCGCCGACCGCCGAGGCCGACCTCGCCCCGCAGCGCAGCGCCGACGAGACCATTCTGGCGCTCACCGAAGCGCTGATCCGCGACAACCTCGCGCTGCCCGATCTGTCGCCCGACTGGCTGGCGCAGCAGCTCGACGTCTCGCGCGCCTCTCTGTATCGGCTGTTCGCCGATCGCGGCGGGGTGATGCGCTACGTTCAGGAACGCCGGCTGCTCGCGGTGCAGGCGACGCTCGCCGATCCGCTGGAGACGCGGCGGCTGTCCCGCCTGGCGTCCGATCTCGGGTTCAAGAGCGAGGCGCATTTCAGCCGCTCGTTCCGGGCCCGGTTCGGTGTCACCGCCAGCGCCTACCGTAAGGCACAGCTCGACGCCTCGTTGGCGATCCAGCTCACCAGCCCCGCGGTGGTGCAGCAATGGTGGACCGCGGTGGCGCGAGATCCGCTGCGGCAGGCCGGTTGAGCTAGCCGAAAATCCGGGTTGTCCGCGTTCGAAGCCGCCGTGTAAGAGCGAGGCACCCCTTGACGCGAGGAGCCCGGCCTTTGGACTTCAGTGCCGCCTTCCACCAGACCTCGGTCTGGATGTTTCGACTGGCGATCGTCGGTGCTGCGATCGGGATCGGTTACATCGTCATGACCAGACAGGACGTCATGACCAGACAGGACGATGCGCCGACGACGCCGCGCGGCTCGATTGCGCTGCCGGCCGACGACTGCGTCACCGGCTGTCAGCCGATCGGCTACACCGAGAGCGGCAAGCTGGTGTATTCGATGGATTGCGAACAGGTGCCGGCGGCCGGCGCCGCGAAGAGTAATCGCGCCGGATCGTCGCAACTCATCGATTGAAAAAATCTGTGGCGCGCGAGACGCTACCCTAAGCGCCCTCGCCGCCGATCAGGCGGTCGAAGATCGCGCGGACCTCCGCCTGGGTCTCCTTGACGCGCGCCTCCAGCGACGAGAAGTCCGGAGCGTCGCCGGCGCGCACCAGCACCCGCAACAGATCGTCGCCGGCGGTGTCGGGCTTGAACGTCTCGCTGACGCACAGCCGCAGGATCTGCGTCAGATCCTGATACAGCCGGGCCGCGGGCCGCAACACTTCGGCATCGGACTGCGCGAGGAAGCCGAGCCGGGTCGCGTTGTCGAGCGCGGCGAGGGTGTTGGCGTGGAGAATGTCCGGCGCTTGGTGCGCGTGCACGAGCTGCAGATACTGCGCGATGAAATCGATATCGACCATGCCGCCGGCGGCATATTTCAGATCCCAGACGTCGTCCTCGCCCTTTTCCTGCGCGATCGCGCGGCGCATCTCGGCGACGTCGTTGGCGATGATCGCAGCATCGCGCGGGCGGGTCAGTACCGCACGGATCACCTGCTCGATCCTGCGGCGGAACTCCGGCGAGGCCGAGATCACCCGCGCCCGCGTCAGCGCCAGATGCTCCCAGGTCCAGGCCTCCTGTTCCTGATAGGCCGCGAACGCATCGAGCCGCGACGCC
Organism: Rhodopseudomonas sp. WA056; assembly: GCF_010906995.1. NCBI lineage: Bacteria > Pseudomonadati > Pseudomonadota > Alphaproteobacteria > Hyphomicrobiales > Nitrobacteraceae > Rhodopseudomonas > Rhodopseudomonas sp. WA056. Next base: position 111,522 of record NZ_QPFS01000002.1, read on the forward strand.
ACCGGGCCGGCACGGCCCGACGGCCGCAGCCGCATGTCGACGTCGTACAAGACGCCGTAATTGGTCCGCGTCGTGAACGCCGAGATCAGCCGCTGAGTAAATCGCGCGAAGTACTGCGCACCGTGCAGCGAGCGTTCGCCGTCGCTGTCCGGCGCATCGTCGTCGAAATCGTAGATCAGGATCAGGTCGAGATCGGACGACGCCGTCATCTCGCGGCTGCCGAGCTTGCCCATCGCCAGGATCGCGGTCTGCTGATCCTTGACCCTGCCATAGGTCGAGGCGAACTGCTCGCTGACGAGGCCGTGCACCGTGCCGACGATGCCTTCGGCGACGTCGGCGAACGCCACAGCCGCCTGCTGGGTCGGAACCGTGCCGGACAAGATCCGCGTACCGATCAGGAACAGGCTCTCCTGCCCGAACAACCGCAGCCGATCGAGAAACTCCTCGTACGAGCCCGCATCCGCCAGCGTCACGGCAAGACGCGCCGACAGCTCGGCCTGATCCGGCATCGCGCCGAAGAACCGCGGATCGATCAGCCCGTCCATGATCTGCGGCTGCCGCGCCAGCATGTCGCCGAGCCGCGGCGCGGCGCCGAGCACCAGCGCCACCAGCGTCAGCAGGTCGCGGTTCTGACTGAGCAGCGAGATCAGCCGGCCGCCGCGGTGCAGCGCCTGCAGCAGCCGGTCGAACGCGTTGATGGCGTCGTCGGGCTGTTCGGCACGCGCCAGCTCTTCGATCAGCGCCGGCACGAATTCACGGAACGCGCGCTGCGTGGTCTCGACCTTGAGTACGCGGTAGCCGCCGGTCATCCATTGCTGCAGCGTGGTCGCCACCATCAGCGGCTTCTTGTAGCCGAGGGTGCGAAGATGATCGAGCAGCCGGGCGTCTTCCGGCCCGGCGGCGTAGTCGACCGGCGGCAGTTTGGCGGTGCCGGTCGGATCGCCCTCGAACAGCTTGCCGTAATGGCCCTGCACCTGTTCGAGATAGCCGAGCAGATCGTGCGCGAACGCTTCGCGGCTGTTGTAGCCGAGAAACCGCGAGAACCGCTCGATCGCCTCGACGCTGTCGGGCAGCGCGTGGGTCTGCTCGTCGGCGATCATCTGCACGCGGTGCTCGACCTTGCGCAGGAACAAATACGCCTCGCTCAGTTCGTCGCGCGCCTGCCAGGTGATCCAGTTGCGCGCCGCCAGAATCTCCAGCGCCTCCAGCGTCGGCCGGACGCGTAGTTCGGGATGGCGGCCGCCGGCGATCAGTTGCTGGGTCTGGGCGAAGAACTCGATCTCGCGGATGCCGCCGCGGCCGACCTTGACGTTGTGGCCCTCGACCGCGATCTCGGTCTGGCCGCGATAGGTCTGCATCTGCCGCTTCATGTCGTGCACGTCGGCGAGCGCGGCGAAGTCGAGATGCTTGCGCCAGACGAACGGCGCGATCTCCGACAGCAGCGCCTCGCCGGCGACGAGATCGCCGGCGCACGGCCGCGCCTTGATCATCGCGGCGCGTTCCCAGGTGCGGCCCTCGCGCTCGTAGTAATCCAGCGCCGACGCGATCGACAGCGCCACCGGCGTCGAGGCCGGATCGGGGCGCAGCCGCAGGTCGACGCGGAACACGTAGCCGTCGCCGCGGCGCTGCTGCAGGATGCGGCTCAGTCCCTGGGTGACGCGCACGAAGAACGGCTGCGGCTCGATATCGGGCGCGAGCGTCGGCGCCTCGAGCTCGTAGAACACGATCAGGTCGATATCGCTGGAGTAATTCAGCTCGCCGGCGCCCATCTTGCCCATCGCCAGCACGACCAGGCCCGAGCCCTGCTCCGGGCAGTCGGGATTGGGCGGCACGATCCGGCCGCGGCCGGCTTCCTGGCGCAGCAGGAAGCGCAGCGCCATCTGCACCGAGCGGCCGGCCAGATCGGTGAGCGCCTGCGTCACCTGCATCACCGGCCAGATCCCGCCGATGTCGCACAGCGCGATCAGCAGCGCCGCCTCGGCCTTCATCCGGCGCAGCGCCGCCATCACCTCGTCTTCGGCGGACGCCGCGGCGACGAACATCTCGGCATCTTCGAGGAGTTTCGCGAGACTCTGTTCCGGAGCGCCCCGCAGCACGCGCAGCAGCCGGAGCGGATCGCCCCGGACCAGATCGAACAGATACGGCGAGGCTTCGGCGATCGACAGCAGCGCGGTCTTCACCGCGGGAAAAGCGTCGCCGAGCGCCGCGATCGCGTCGGCCTGTTCGGGCGCCAGATCGCCGAGCCAGCCGGCCAGCCGCTCAGCCGCCAGTACGGGGTCGTACAGGCGCGGTCCCGCGCCGAAGCGCGCGACCAAAGCGGTTTTGTCGATGTCCGCGTCGATCGCGGAAGCTGTCATGCCGGGGCCGGTTCGAGAGTCGTTGCGGAGGCCAGTCCTTCGCCCGTGCGCGCAGGAATTGCAAGCGTGGCGCGCAAACCGGGCTCCGCGTCGGCGAGTCGCAGCTCGCCGCCGTGCAGCCGCGCCACCGCCGAGGCGAGGCTGAGGCCGAGCCCGGAGCCCGGCAGCGTGCGGCTGGCCTCGAGCCGGACGAAGCGCTCGATCGCGTGCTTGCGGTCGGCTTCCGGAATGCCGATGCCGTGGTCGGTGACGCTGAGCAGCACCTGATCGCCGTCGCGCCGCGCCTCGATCCACAGCTCGGCGGCGATGACCGGAGCGGCGTCGTCCGCCGGCTCCGGCTTGCCGTATTTGATCGCGTTCTCGACCAGATTGGCGAGCGCCTGACTGATCAATTCGCGATTGCCGCGCACCGGGCACGGCGACGCCTCCACCTTCAGGATCAGGTCGTCGTCTTCCGCCAGCGGCTCGTACAATTCGTGGATGTCGCGCGCGATCTCGGCGGCGTCGAAATCCGTCATGTCGCCGCTGGCGTAGCCGGCTTCGGCGCGGGCGATCATCAACAGCGCGTTGAAGGTGCGGATCAGGCCGTCGGATTCCTCGATGGTGCGTTCCAGCGCCGCGCGATAGTCGGACTCGCCGGAGGCGCGCGCCAGCGCCTCCTCGGCGCGGTTGCGCAGCCGCGTCAGCGGTGTCTTCAGATCGTGCGCGATGTTGTCGGAGACCTCCTTCATCCCCGACATCAGCGCTTCGATCCGCTCCAGCATCGCATTGAGATTTTCCGCCAGACGATCGAGCTCGTCGCCGCTGCGCCCGACCGGCAGCCGGCCCGACAGATCGCCGGCCATGATCCTTTGCGTCGTGCCGGTCATCGCGTCGATCCTGCGCAGCACGCGGCGCGCCGCGAACACGCCGCCGCCGAGGCCGAGCACGACGACGATCAGCACCGACCATTGTGCCGCCGAGCGCACCACCTTGTTCAGCCGGCGCCGCTCTTCGAGATCGCGGCCGACCAGCAGGCGAAACCCGCTCGACAATTCGGTGACGCGCACCAATGCGCGGTGATCGGAGCGTTCCTGATCGTCGAGCCGCCGATAGAACGTCTCGCTCCAGCCGAGCTTGCTCATCACCCCCGGCGCCAGCGCGCCGACATTGCCGGCGACCGCCTGCCCGGCCGGCGTGGTGACGAGATAGAGATTGGCGCCCGGCCGCAGCGCGCGGTTCTCCAGCGTGAACACCACGCCGCGCAACCCGCGCCGGCCGTAGATGTCCTCGATCTCCGCGGTCTCCGCTTCCACCGTGGTGGTGATCTGGTCGGTGATCAGCTTGCGCGTGGTCCAGGCGAAGTACGCCACCAGCGAGGCTGCGAACAGGCCGAACAGAAACAGATAGACCAGCGTCAGGCGGAACGCCGTGGTTCGGATCAGTTTACCGAAAGCGGTCACGGATCACGTCCAGGCGGCGATACTCTCGAAGGGTTTTCATGCGTGCAAATTAGACATTTCGGCCCTGAATCCAAAGTGACAAATCGTTCAAGTAGCGAGAGCCGAACTGCGCCTGCACCATTGCTTGTATACCTGACGGTGATCACAGGCCCGGACACGAAAAAAGCCGAGGCGCCGCCCGGGTGGGACGACGCCTCGGCAAGTGATAGCCGGACATGGCACCGCATCCGCCGCCGCAAGCGGCGGCACAGCGTCGCTTTACGAGGCCCGCACGGTGCGGAGGAAGCGGCTCACTTCATCTTCGAGCCGGCCGCTTTCCTGCGACAGCGACTGCGCCGACGACAGCAGCTGCGACGACGACGATCCGGTTTCGACCGCGCCGCGCTTGACGTCCAGAATGGTGGCGGAGACGCGCTCGGTGCCATGCGCGGTCTGCTGGATGTTGCGCGAGATTTCCTGGGTCGCCGCGCCCTGCTCCTCGACCGCGGAGGCGATGTGCGCGGAAATCTCCGACAGCTTCTCGATCGTGCCGCTGATCTCGCTGATCGCGCCGACCGACTCCTGGGTCGCCGACTGGATGCGGCTGATCTGCTGGCCGATCTCGCCGGTGGCCTTCGCGGTCTGCTCGGCGAGCGCCTTCACTTCGGCGGCCACCACCGAGAAGCCGCGGCCGGCCTCGCCGGCGCGTGCGGCCTCGATGGTCGCATTCAGCGCCAGAAGATTGGTCTGCCCGGCGATGGTGTTGATCAGTTCGACGACGTCGCCGATCCGCGTCGCAGCCTTCGACAGTTCGCTGACACGATCGGTGGTGTTGCGCGCCTGTCCGACCGCCTCGCCGGCGATCCTGGCGGATTCCTGGACCTGCTGGCTGATCTCGCGGATCGACGACGACAACTGATCGGTCGCGGTGGCGACCGACTGCACGTTGCTGGTCGCTTCTTCGGAGGCCGCCGCGACGTTGCTGGCGAGATTCTGCGAAGTGTCCGCGGTGGTCGCGAGCTGGCGCGCCGAGCTTTCGAGGTCGGCGGAGGCCGACGACACCGTCCGGACGATCTTGCCGATCGCGCTCTCGAAATCGCTGGCGAGCTGATGGATCGAGTCGCGCTTCTGGGTTTCGGCCTTCACCAGATCGTCGATGTCGACCAGCGAACCGCAGGCGCGCCGCGGCTTGCGGTTGTCGTCGAGCACCACGCCGCCGGTCGCCCGGAACCAGCGATAGCTGCCGTCCTTGACCTTGAGGCGATATTTGACGTCGTAGCCGATGCCGGTCTGGCAGGTCTGGGTGAACGCCGCGAAGGTCGGCGCGACGTCGTCGGGATGCAGGCGATCCGACCAGGATTGCACGGCGTTGGGAAACTCGGCTTCAGAAGTGAAGCCGCACAGCCGGCGGAATTCCGACGACCAGGTCCAGCGCGCCTTGGGATGCATCGCATCGCCTTCGTACAGGATCGCGTCCCACAGCCCGATGCCGCAGTGCAGCGACAGGGTGTCGAGCCATTCGGCCTTCTGAATCAGCTCCTGCCTCTTCTGGCGTCCCATAAACATTCGGCGTTCATCCCCAATGAGTCGTGTTTGGGAAACGCTCGCATATGAAAGTTAAGAAACGATGCGGATGCCCCATCTAGATACCTTGACGGCAAGATGGGGCCGGCGCGAGAAGGTCAGCGCAGTCCGTCGCGGATCATGTAGCCGGCGCCGCGGATGGTGTGCAGCAGCGGGCGGTCGAAGCCCTTGTCGATCTTGCCGCGCAGCCGCGAGATGTGGACGTCGATGACGTTGGTCTGCGGGTCGAAGTGATAGTCCCAGACGTTCTCCAGCAGCATGGTGCGGGTCACCACCTGGCCGGCGTGCTTCATCAGGTATTCGAGCAGCCGGAATTCACGCGGCTGCAACGTCAGCTCTTCGCCGCCGCGGGTGACGCGGTGCGACAGCCGGTCGAGTTCGAGGTCGCCGACCCGGTAGCTGGTTTCCTCCGCCGGGCCGCCGTGGCGCCGCGACAGCACCTCGACGCGCGCCAGCAGTTCGGCGAAGGCGTAGGGCTTCGGCAGATAGTCGTCACCGCCGGCGCGCAGGCCCTTGATGCGGTCGTCGACCTGACCGAGCGCGGACAGGATCAGCACCGGCGTGCGATTGCCCTTGTCGCGCAGGCTGCCGATCACCGACAGACCGTCGCGCTTCGGCAGCATCCGGTCGACCACCAGCACGTCATAATCGCCGCTCTCCGCCAGCGCCAGCCCCTCTTCGCCGTCACCGGCGAGATCGGCAATGTGGCCGACCTCGCGAAACGCCTTGACCAGGTAATCGGCGGATTCGCGGTCGTCCTCGATGATCAACAGACGCATATTGCTGTCGGATTTCTTCAAACTCTGCGGGCTCTGCTGCAACATGACGCGGCTTCAGCCTCCTTGCAAGGCGGCACGATCGCGCCCCGGATTGGGGGGACGGGCGATGGAGCTGGGGGACTCCACCGCCCGCCTGAACCTTCCGACGGAGGGGGGCTGAACTCCTTCCGGAAGGTGTAAAGACGGGGACGAGCGGGTTACGACCCGTCCCCGGGACAGCGCCGTCGGCTGGGGGGCGACGATTGCCGGCGACACTCTCCAAGCTGTCAGCGCGGGCGATCAGCCCTTGGCGATCGGGAGGGCGACGAAGCGCGAAGCGCCGCCGCTGCGTACCCGGACCAGCACGCTGTTCTTGTTTTCGGTCTTCGCCGTGGCGAGCACGTCGCGGACGTCCGCCGGGCTCGACACGTTCTTGCCGGCGACCTCAAGGATCACGTCGCCTTCCTTGAAGCCGCGGTCGGCGGCGGCGCCCTTCGGATCGACATCGGTGACCACCACACCATCCTTACCGGCACCGGCGACCGAACTGGCCGGCGCCAGCGTCAGGCCGAGCTTCGGCAGATCGAGGCCCTGGCTCGACCGGCCGCGATCACCGCGGTCGGTGGCGCTGGCTTCGATCTTGTTCGGCAATTCGCCGAGCGTCAGCGTCAGCTCGCGCTCCTTGCCCTTGTGAACCACGGTCAGCTTGACCGAGTGGCCGGGGGCGAAGCCGCCGATGGTGCGCGCCAGTTCGCGGGCGTCCTTCACCGAGGTGCCGTCGACCGCGATGATCACGTCGCCGGATTCGATGCCCGCTTTGGCGGCGGGGCCGTTCGACTGCGGCTCGGCGACAAGCGCACCTTCCGCCTTCTTCAGGCCGAGGCTGTCGGCAATCTCCGGGGTCACCGGCTGCACCTGCACGCCGATCCAGCCGCGACTGACC